>NZ_BAWZ01000039.1:0-42952 GCF_000698105.1 Geomicrobium sp. JCM 19037
CCCTGCCACCGTGTTTACTTTGCCGCAAGGACCGGACGAGCCTCCTCGGTCTAACGACGAGGTCACTGAAAAAGAGAAATTCAAAATCATATAACAGCGTTTCGCATGGTCTAAATAGAAAATCCCACATAGAACTTGCTATGATGGGATTTTCTTATGTGGGGAACCATTTTCTACAGAAATTCCCACATTGAATGGTTTTATACCCACATAGACGCTTCTATGTGGGTATTTTAACGATTGCAACCCGCCCTGTTGTTGAAATCCCCACATAGATGGGCCCCGGTGTCGTGTTAACGAGTAACTTAGGAAATGAGACATTATTTTTTCAGCACCCTCCTAACGACCTGCGAGGTCTCGTCTCGGCCCAACTTCTACAGCGTCACCGCCTTTCGTTCCAAGCAACGGTATTGAATTGGCGACGTTGCTGAACTGAGGTTGCTCAAGATTGGGATTCAACTCGATTCAAGCACTTTGGAGGTCAATAGCAGTAGATACCCATCCTTGCTACGTCTATTGTAAACGATTAAGATCGATCTCAAAGTCGATGAACTTTAGGATTTAACGGGTGGTCTACCATTAGTTTGTGAAGAAATTCTTTAGTTCAACTTATATAGATCGCAATACGGAATGATCATGACGCCACCCTCTGCCCCGCACCATGTAAAAACCGGATGCCATAGCGGGACATCCGGTTTTTAGGGATCACGGGTATTGATTAATCGTTGTCTTGGATAATGTACGGTTTGTGTTCGAGGTTATGCACGGTTTTAATATAACGAACAGTCTTCGTTTTGGCGCGCATGACGATGGAGTCTGTTTCGACAAGTCCTCCGCCGAGAAACTTGGCTTCCCCGAGAATTGTGCCTGACGTGACGCCTGTCGCTGAAAAAATCGCGTCATCTCCGGCAACGAGGTCGTCGAGTTGGAGAATGCGGTGTGGGTCTTTGATACCCATCTCTTTACAACGCTCAATTTCTGCATCGTTTTGTGGTTTGAGTCGGCCTTGCATTTCACCACCGAGGCATTTGAGACCGGCTGCGGCAACGACACCTTCAGGGGCGCCGCCGATACCTACGAATAGGTCAACACCAGTGCCCGGAAGTGCTGTTGCAATTGATGCACTAATGTCATTGTCTGAGAACATTTTAACACGGGCGCCTTTTTTCCGAATCTGATCGATTAACTCTTCATGACGCGGGCGTTCTAACACCATAACCGTGACGTCTTCAACTTTTTTATTGCTTGCTTCGGCAACGATTTCAATCGTTTTCTCGATCGGATCGCTAAGGCTTACTTTACCGGCCGCATTTGGACCGACGGCTAGTTTTTCCATGTACATGTCCGGTGCGTGTAGCAGTTTCCCTCGGTCTGCGATGCTAGCACGGTCATCGCATTCGTATAGCCTTTGGCAACGATCGTTGTCCCTTCAATAGGGTCAACAGCGATGTCGACTTCTGGACCATTGCCTGTACCTAGTTCTTCACCGATATAAAGCATAGGTGCTTCGTCCATTTCGCCTTCACCGATGACGACGCGCCCTTTCATGTTCACCGAGTCAAAAATTTCTCTCATGGCGTTTGTTGCTGCTCCGTCTGCCTTGATCTTGTCCCCACGTCCAAGCCATTTTGCTGCTGCCAAGGCAGCTCCTTCTGTCACACGGGTTACTTCTAATGCTAGTTCTCTATCCATACGTCCCTCCGCCAGTAAACATTATTCGAATAAAATAAGTATATCATATTTTTAATTAGTATAACTCATTTTTATTCGCGAATGTATTCCATCGGTTCTTCCACTCGTGTATATCCATTTTTCTTATAATACGGCTCTCCTGCCTCACTTGGCCAAACGAGAATAAATTCATACTCATGTTCTTTTACCCACTGATGAATATGTTCGAGCAATTGACTGCCAATGCCCGTTCCCCGGTGAGACGGAACGGTATAAACATTCGTCATATAAGCAAAAGGACGAGTAACTCTTCCTGGACGAGGAACTTTATCGACGAGTTGGATATAAATGTGACTCACAATAACGCCTGCTCGTTCAGCTACCCAAATGTGCCAACGGTCCCCCGCAATTGCCTCCTCAAGAAATCGGCGGCATTCCTTTTCGTACACGTGTACATCTGCTTGCTCTTTTTCGGGATGATCCTCAATTGTAAAATCCCAGCGCATCTTGATAAGACGCTCCGTATCAAGGGGTTCAGCTTTTCGAATTTGCATGTTTTATACTCCTTTCAGTTCCCGGACTGGACCGGTTTGCATAATGTAATGCCGAGGAGGGCGACTGACATGGGTATGGTTACCGCTAATGAATATATGGAACGGATTGCTGCGATGAACAGCACCGTTTGGCTTGATGGAGAAAAGATCCGTGGGCCTGTGACAAAGCACCCGGCCTTTACATCCGTCATTAAAAGTAAAGCGAATTTGTATGACCTCGTTCATAAACCAGAATATCGAGCGATTTTACAAGCGGATGATGGGTCATCGAACTTCTCCTGGGAGCCGATGACGACCCGAGAACGCTTGGCAAAACGCCGATTGGCAACGCAACTATGGCAAATGAAAATGCCGGCCTACTCGGACGTTCTCCTGAATATGGGAATACGATCGTGACAACACTTGCTTGTGCGAAAGATTATTTTGCGACTGCCGGTGAGCAATACGGTGAGGCGATTGAGCAACTATACGAAAACGCGAAACGTGCAGACCTAACATTTACACATACGTTTGTGAATCCAAAGGCTAAGAAATCAACGTCTTTTTTCTCGAAAGAAGAAGAGCAGCCAATTGCAGCAAAAGTCGTTGATGAGACGGACGCGGGTATTGTGATTGAAGGCGCGCGCTGCTCGCCACTCAAGGCGGAATTACCGATGAAGTGATCGTACTGCCCGCAGGATTAGAGAAGGATTACTTGTTCGCTTTCTCCATTCCTTCTGACACAAAAGGATTGACCTTTTTAGCGAGGCCGTCTTATTCGAAAGATTCACTCTTTGATGAGCCGTATTCTTCCCAATTTGAAGAAGGCGATGCGATCGTCGTTTTTGATTCGGTGTTCATTCCGTGGGAGCGCGTGTTTTTATATAAAAATGAAGAACTCGCCAAGCGACTCTTCTTCGACACCGGTCTTGAATCTGCGCTTCTCTTTCATGCGTCTAACCGGCAGATCGTAAAAACGGAGTGGATTTTAGGCATTGCTAATGAAATGGTCAATACGTTAAAAATTGGTCAGTTTCAACACATTCAGCAGAAAGTATCTGAAATAATTACAGCGCTTGAAGCGATGCGCGGCTTTGTATACTCTTCGGAAATGCAAGCAGAAATAAACCTTATGGCATGATGGTCCCGAAGGCCGCTCCGCTGAAGACGGCTGTTTCCTATTATCAAAACACGTACGGGAGACTTGTGGAAATTATCCAGCTCATCGGAGCGAGCAATTTTATTGCGACACCTAACGAAAAAGACTTCGAATCGGAAATTGCTCCGTTGCTTGAACGATTTATGGGTGGCTACGAAGCATCAGCAAAAGATCGGATCCGTTTATTTCGACTTGCAAAAGATTTAACGATGGGTGATTTCGGTTCAAGACAAACGCAATTTGAGCGTTATTTCTACGGAGATCCGATCCGGCTTCAATCCGGGCTTTGCCTCGACTATAATCTTGAACCGTACAGTTCACGTGTGCGGAACTTTCTAGAGAAGCTCAAATAATTCATTCGATGAGAAAGCCCTTTTCTCGTAACGCCGCTTTCGCATTGGTGATCTGCTCTTTTCGGCTTGCTTCCACGAGATGGAGATGTACACCGTCTGTAAGCTGAGAGAGCAGCGCACTTCCTGAATCTGTCACCCGTTCACAAAACGCATCCACATCACGGCGGTTGGACACATCGATTCTCCCAGAAAGTTCACCATACACTTCATGTTCAATGACGACCGTGTTTACGGTTAACCCGTAATCAACAAACGTATACAATTCGTCTTTCATTTCATCTGGCGCATGGCGAACCGCAATCCATTCCCGTTCGTTGTTTGCTTGCCCTTCACCCATGTACATGTACCCTTGCGCTGTCGCGAGTACAGGTTCTTCCTTTGCCCGTAATATGGACATGTCTTGGACAATCACTTGACGACTGACCCCTGCACGCTCCGCAAGCTCACCACCCTTTAGCGGTGCGCCTTCCTCTTTCAGCCATTGAACGATCGCTTCCCGGCGCTCACTTGCTCGTAATTTTTTTTGTAACATCGTTTTCCTCACTTATTTGTTCAAAAGTAGTGATCATTTTCTCAACATCTGCTCGGGTTGTTGGGACGCCGAATGTCACGCGAATAAACTGTTCAGCCTCATGTTGTTTCAGCCCAATTGCAAGCAAAGATTCAGGTGTATTCGTTTGCCCTGCCCGACAAGCAGATCCGACCGCGATTTGTATGCCTTGACGGTCACATTCGAGCATGAACTGCTGTCCGCTCCAGCCGTGTACGAGAAACCCAAGATGAAACGGCAAACGCTGTTTCGCTCCAACGAGGGAAAAGCGCCCACTTGTTGTCAAACGACGAATCACTTCATCCCGCCATAACGCCAGCTGCCCGACCTTCGGCAACTGATGAATCGCTTCTTCCATCCCGACCGCAAACGCTGCCGCTCCTGCCACATCGACGGTGCCCGGCCGAAACGACGAACGACTGTAAAACGGTTGCCACGGGACGTGGGGAGCGATGTACGCCACCCCTAACCCTTTCGGTGCGTATAGCTTATGTGCGGACATGCTCATCGCATCGAAAAGGTGCCAGTTCACGTCAACGCGTCCGACAGCTTGGACAGCATCACTATGAAACAGTATATCACGGGACCGGAGCAACTCGCTCAGTTCATCAACCTTTTGCACAGTGCCAATCTCACTTGAAGCAACCGCAAATGTCGCCAAAATCGTTTCTCGTCTGATCGCCTTCTCTACGTGTGCCGGGTCAATGTTTCCTTCACCGTCGACGTCCACAAACGTCACTTCATATCCTTGTCCAGACAAATAATCGAGCGTGTCCAACACAGACGGATGCTCGGTCTTTACAGAAAGAATATGATTCCCTCTTTTACGAGCCGCTTTTGCGAGCGTGACAATCGACAAGAAATTGGCTTCCGACCCTGAACCGGTAAAATGTACACCGTCAGCCTTAATGTTTAAGCAGTGTGCAAACCGCTGCTTGGCAACTCGGTATACATCCGTCGCCTCTAGCCCTCGCGTATGAACGCTGTTCGTATTGCCAAACGCCGCTTGAGATACATCATTGTACACACGCAAGCACGTGTCAGACATTGGCGTCGTTGCACTGTAATCCAAATAAATCATCTCAATCTCCCCATTGTTTTTTCTTTTATTTTATGTAAATATAGGTGACAAGACAACTGTAAAGTTGGTGAAAATTATGATTGTGATCATTGGGACAGGAGTTGCAGGCTCATGGCGGCTTTACAACTTTCAGAAACAGAAGACGTCGTCCTCATCTCAAAAACTGAGGCAACAGTGAGCAACTCCACTCGTGCACAAGGTGGGATGGCTGCCGCTGTCACCGCTAACGACGACACGTTGACTCACGCGACCGACACAATGCAAGCGGGCTACGGCCACGGTAACGCTACATACATTCAGATGATGACCCGATCTGCACCAAAAATTGCTCGAACACTCAAAAATCTTGGTGTGCCATTTGCACCGACTCTCGGACATGAAGGCGCCCACTCCAAACGGCGAATTCTTCACGCCAACGGAGATCAAACCGGTCAAGCCATCACGACGACGCTACTGCAACACGTGAAAAACCGCGTAAGCCTTTATGAACATGAAACCGTCGTAGAACTTGTAACCGAAAAGGGACAAATTACAGCTGTACACACGACCAAACAGCGATTTGAACACCCAAAAGCCGTCATCCTTGCTACTGGAGGCGCCGGTCAACTATACGCACGCACGTCAAACGTAGCCACTGCGACCGGTGACGGCATCGCCCTCGCGTATCGAGCGGGGGCCTCTGTTGCCGACTTGGAATTCGTTCAATTTCACCCGACGATGCTCGAGGCGCCAGGTGGCGGACTCATTAGTGAGGCCGTACGGGGTGAAGGAGCGATGCTCGTGAACAGCGACGGTGAACGCATACTCCGCAACGATCTCGCTAGCCGAGATGTTGTCGCACGTGCGATTCATCGTTCCGACACCCCTGTCTTTCTTGACGCACGCCATGTGAAGAACTTCACAAAACGCTTTCCGGCCATTACTCATCATTGCTTAACCTCGGGATACGATCCAACCGTTGATCCGCTTCCTGTTGCACCAGCTGCTCACTTTATGTGCGGGGGCGTGCAAACGAATGCGTGGGGGCAAACGAACATTGAAAGGTTGTATGCAATCGGAGAAGTCGCCTGCACATCGGTTCACGGCGCGAACCGATTGGCGAGCAATTCATTACTTGAAGCGCTCGTTTTCGCGGAAAAGACGAGTGCGCATATCGCGAGTGGCAAAGAATGGCGCAAACGCTCATCCTTCTCCTCTTCGCCGCCGGTGCATCACCGTTTACCTGACCGCGCTGAACTGCAACAGAAAATGAGCGCATCGGTCGGTGTCGAACGCCATCAAGACGACCTTAACGAGATGCAAGCGTATCTCAAAAACTTTGAATCGTTGCCTGCTGACAACACAACGTGCAGCGAAGACGATCACCTTTTCACCGTGGCCAAACTCGTCACCACCGCCGCACAGTTGCGACACGAAACACGCGGAGCACACATACGAACAGACTTCCCCCATCCAGATCCGAAATGGCAAGGCAAACAAATCACATTCCAATTGAAGGAGGAAAACGATGAACAAACTGCTGCTCGACGAACAGTTACACCGCTTCTTACTTGAAGATATCGGTACCGGGGACTTGACGAGCGAATCCATTTTTCAAGATGAGAAAACAGAGGCGTACGTTGTCGCCAAAGCGGACGGGGTTGTTGCGGGACTGGCCGTTTTTGAGCGAATCTATCAGCTTCTAGACCCGTCTGTTTCTATGAAAACGCCCCTTCGTGACGGGGATGCTGTAACCGAGGGCGACCACGTCTTGTCGATGCGTGGTCCGGCTGCTTCCCTTTTGACAGGAGAGCGGGTTGCACTGAATGTATTGCAACGAATGAGTGGGATTGCGTCGATGACGCATCTTGCTGTGGATGCTCTCGGGGATCGGTCGATTCGGGTGTGTGATACGCGGAAGACGACGCCGGGGCTTCGTATGTTGGAGAAGGCGGCGGTACGCGCGGGGGGCGGGTTTAATCATCGTTACGGCTTGGATGATGCGGTGATGTTAAAGGAGAATCATATTGCGGCATGTGGGTCGATTTCACTGGCGGTGGAGCGGACGCGGGCTGCGATGGGTCACATGGTGAAGGTTGAGGTGGAGACGACGAGCGGCGCGGAGGTCGAGGAGGCGGTACGTGCGGGGGCGGATGTGATTATGTTTGATAATGCGACGCCAGCTGAAATTGCTCGCTACGTTCCGCTTGTTCCTAAGGAAATCTTAACGGAAGCGTCAGGAGGCATATCGATGGAGACGATTGCGACGTTTCGAGGTTCGGGGGTTGATTACCTTTCGCTTGGCTTTTTGACGCATTCGGTTCAAGCACTTGATTTTAGTATGCTCGTACGAAAGGAGTGTTCGGTATGACGTTTACAGCGATTCGCAGGTTACCTGCACAGTATCGAGAGATGAGTAATGAGGAAAAAATATTGCGTATTGTTGAAGCAAAACGAGAGTTCGGGAGCGACCTGTTCATTCCTGGGCACCATTATCAACGTGAAGATGTGATTCAGTTTGCGGATGTGACGGGTGACTCTTTGCAGCTGGCGCAAGTTTGCGAGACCCGAACGAGCCCGTATATTGTGTTTTGCGGCGTCCATTTTATGGCGGAGACAGCTGACATTCTGACCGACAGCGGCAACGTGTGATGCTACCTGACTTGAATGCCGGTTGTTCGATGGCAGACATGGCGAACATTTCGCAAACGGAGCGAGCGTGGGAAACACTAACCGACCAGTTTGGGGATACGATTCTTCCACTCACGTACGTAAACAGCACCGCCGCGATTAAAGCGTTTTGTGGCGAGCGTGGCGGTGCGTGTGTGACGAGTTCAAATGCAGGCAAGATGGTGCGGTGGGCGCTCGCGCAAAAACAGCGGCTGCTCTTTCTTCCCGACCAGCACCTCGGTCGCAATACAGCGGCAGATCTCGGCATCCCGTTGCACAATATGGCGGTATGGAATCCAATTACGCATGAGTTGGAGCTCGCAGACGGTGCTCGCGTTGAAGACATCCAAGTCATTCTTTGGAAAGGGCACTGTTCGGTGCACGAGAAATTTACGGTCGGGCAAATTGAAGAACTGCGGCAAACAGAGCCGGAAACGAACGTACTCGTCCACCCTGAGTGCACGTATGAGGTTGTGCAAGCAGCAGACTACGCAGGCAGTACCCATCACATTATTGAACGTCTAAATGCCGCTGCGCCAGGAACGTCTTGGGCAATTGGCACAGAAATGAATCTCGTCAAACGGCTAGCCGCACAACACACCGATAAACGGGTATTTTCATTAAACAGCAACATGTGCCCGTGCTTGACGATGAACCGAATTGACTTGGAACATTTAGCATGGACGTTGGATCTGTTACGTGAAGATGTATACCAATTTGAGATTTCGGTCCCAGAAGATATCGCTGAAAACGCACGCATCGCTCTAAGGCGCATGCTCGAAAATGTATAATTATTTTCAGACACATTTTAGACACAATTGATTTAAAAATATTTGGATAAGTGTAGTGAACTCTCCTTATAATGGATACATAAGGAGGGTTTTTATTTGAAACATCAAGGAATTTCTTCAAATGAACGGATTCATACGCTTGATATTGTGCGAGGGTTTGCCATTTTGGGCATCGTTCTGGCGAACATGATGCACTTCAAGTCGTTGGCACAGCTGGATTTCACCATTATCATCGAAGGATTTCCTTTACCAGACGACACGTTAAACGCACTTAGCACTCTATTTATTTCATTTTTTGTCGAAGGTAAATTTTATCCGATGTTCTCGCTTTTGTTTGGATTAGGCTTCTACATATTCTACTCACGGGCAGTAGAGAAAAACTTACGTGCGAATCGCTTATTCTCCCGGCGACTTACGTTTCTAATTATCGTAGGGATCGTCCACTTGTTCTTCTTCTGGCACGGCGACATTTTATTCACGTACGGCGTGACTGGCTTTCTATTGCTTTTCTTTATTTCCAGACAACCGAAAACCATTTTAATTTGGGCAACGTTACTCCTTTTCATCTACAGCATTATTTTGGCGGTAATGATGGGTGTTAACAGCTGGTTAATGAGTCTCGGTTCCATGATTGGAGGCGATTTTACTGAAGAAATGGCCGCGATGAATGCCCAAGCAAATGATGTCATGGCAAACGGAAGTTATCTTGATATTCTTTTGCATCGCCTGCCTGAATCTATCATTACATTATTAAATGTTTTCGTCGTCATTCCGTCCATTTTGCCACTCTTTTTGATCGGTTTGTACATGGGCAAGACCGGCATGTTCACAACGTTGGGGACCACTTGCACACGTGGAAAAAGATTTGCATCCATAGCGCTTGGATTGGCTTTTTATTCTCGATCTTAACGACAGCGCTCCTGCATGACTTCACCCCTATACCCGGAGGCGTCGCATACAGTTTAGCTTTTAGCATACGTACATTCACCGGGCCGATTTTAATGCTGTTTTACCTTTCCGCACTCGTACTGCTGCTAACGAAAGAATCACGACAAAGAATGCTACAGCCGATCGCTTCAGTCGGGCGCATGGCATTGACGAATTACTTGATGCAGACGCTCATTTTCGTCACCATTTTCCACGGATATGGGTTCGGCCTGTTTAACCAAGTCGGCAGCTTTGCTGGCGTCATCCTGTCCGTTTCCGTATTTATCATCCAGATTGTACTAAGTACACTCTACTTGAAGAAATTCAATCAAGGACCGATGGAATGGCTTTGGCGCAAATGGACGTATAAAAACGTATAACACTTGAAGCAAGGAGCCAAGCTCCTTGTTTTTTTTCGGTGGCGAAGTGGCGGGGGCGTGGCGAATTTTGTCGAAAGCGAGCACTCCTGTGTCGATTACGTGCGCTTGTTTGTCGAATGGGTGCACTTCGCTGACGAAAGTGTGCACTTTCTTAAAAGCGATCTAGATAAGTTGAACGAAAGAACTTCATTGGATCGGATGACCGAGATGGGGCTTTGCGGGTGAGTGCTTGCATATTGTCTGTTGAAATTCATCTCGTTGCCGATCATTGTTCGTCACTGCAAAGGTTGCGGGCAAAACGAAAAACGTTTGCCGAAGGGTAAAAAGTTATGACCTAGGGGCGCCACTTGGTGCAAGGGTGAGATGACCTGTCACGTATGTGACAATCCAGCCCTCAAACCGGGCACTTTCGGCACGCAACTGTCACAAATCGCAAGATTTGTGACAGTTGACTTCGTTTATGTGCGCATTCACGTTTAAAATCATGATTTTTCTTTCTCAAGTGTCACAAATATGAATATATGGGGCATTTGGACTTCTTCCCACACACCGTAGCAAGGAGGCAGAAACGTGAACCGATGTTGACCTTATAGTCTGAAGTGCCTAGAAAACACGGTGTCGCCTTTTGGCCACCGATGTTGACCTTCTCCTCCGGAGTACAAGCATCCGCCTGCAGTGGAAAGCAACAACAAACTGCGCAACTAGGAAAATCTTAAGTTCTTTCTATCTAGATCACCAACACCTAATTTATTCCAGTTAATCTCATGTAAAGGAGTGAACGTAGCCCGGGCAAAATCGAAAAGAACCTTACGTTAATTTGCCATTCATCTTTGAGGCTCACTGCCCTTTTCTGTTAGTCTAACAGTACAATGGTTTATCGCTTTCCGGCTTGACATACGCAAATGTTGGAGGAGTCCATCATGTTGTTTTGGGTCATTCTTTTGTTTCCTTATTTGCTGCTTGGTATTGCGATTTTGTTGTCAGTGTATTGGCGGGCGAAGCCGCTCGTGTATTGTATGTCGCAGTTGGTTTTCTAACGATTGTGATCGTCGCCATGCTCGTTCCGATTCGGATTGTTCAGGCGATGAATCACTTTGCAAGTTGGATGGAAACGGTCATTATTATGGGCATCATTAATCTCTTTCTTTTCATTCCCGCGGGTCTCGTCTTCATGATCATTGCCGGAATATTTTTTCTAGTCAAATCAAAGAGGTGAATGGATTGAACGAATCGTTTTTACACGTGAACACAGAGCATTTAGTATTGAGAATGCCACAACTAGACGATGTTGCCTCGGTTCTTGCAATTGAAGGACACCCGGATACGAATCAATTTCGAGTGAAAATCCCGGTCACGAACGAACAAGAAGCAAAGGAAACGTTACACACTTGGCGAAACAACTGGCTTGAATCGGGGTTCGGGTATTGGGCAGTTGTTGAATCTATTACTTCTGAGATTGTTGGTTTCGGGGGCATTCGCCAAGAAAACTGGCAAGGGTCACCCGTCTTAAACCTTTATTACCGCTTTTCCCCTCACGTATGGGGCCGTGGGTATGCACAAGAAATGGCGGAAACCGCTTTGGAACTCGGCAAAAAACACGTCCCGCATGTTCCCGTCGTCGCTCGAATTCAGCCTGTTAACAAACCGTCGATCCGACTAGCGGAGCGTCTTGGGCTCTGTCATCAACCTAACTTAGACTCTGATCACTTAATGGTGTTCGCATAGGAGGGATTGCTTTGGAAACATTGCTCGGCATTATTATGACGGTGTTGCCGCTACTGATCGTAGCCGTCCTCGTCGTGTTCGTCATCAAACGCCTCGCGAAAAAAGCAAAAGAAGAGGGCTTTACTCATACAGACAACCAGCGCGCCGTGTTTATGCCTTTTGGAATGCTGATTGGCATGAGTGTGGGGATATTACTCGGTATGTTCCTTCCGGCTTCAATGGGAACCGTTCTTACGCTAGGTAGTGGTTTCGGCTTCTTCTTTGGATATTTGCTGTTCGAATGGAAACCTCAGAAAGAGACGTCCATGTAAAAGGAGGACAATTTTTTTGCGATTACCTACATGTTGGAACTGTACGAAGACGTTTCGTTGGCGACAATGTATCGGCAAGTATGACCGACTCGTTTGCGACTTGTGCGGTGAAGAGAATTTCCTTTCGTCAAAAGGACAATGGCGAATGTTTTTTCCTTACGTACCGATCTTTTTACTTCCTGTTTCTTGGCGTCCCTTTTTTGATGACCCGTTTTATTACTCGATTATTTTTATCGTCGTCTTCGTCATACTTAATCATTTTTTCATTCAACCGTTTCTTCTTCATTATCGAAAAGAAAAAGAGTATTTGATTGATGGTTTCTCATAACAAGTTGGAGAGGTGAACCGATGCTTTTCTATCACATGTATCGAGAAGACGAAGTGTTGACCGACGCCTTTGCCGCGGTTTGTCTCACAGCACGATGTCTGGGTGGGCGTCAAGAGGCGGCGGCAACTTTTACCCGTAGATCATCCAAGAGTTACAACGAGGCAGCTCAGATGAGTGGATGGATTTCCATACATCTTTTGCTGTGTATCCACGCCCTTACAACTTTGCGAAATATTTACAATTTCCACTTGAGACCGACAACGCTTATGTATTCAACCGGGAAATCGTCACAGACCTGTTCGGATACATTGAAGAAGAAATGACGATCGGCAGTGATGAGTATCGCCCTGGCATGTTCACCCATGACCTTCCACCGAAAGAAACGTTAATGAAAGCGTATTGGCAAAGCCGAACACCGTTAGAAGCCTACATCCGCAACCAACCTTATCCTGAACCTGAATACCTCTGCTTTTCCCCTGTACCAGCTCAGCTACTTCGTGGCTTTTTTCACGAGGAGCGTGTCGTTTTGTGACCGGCCAACACGCCGACAATCATTGCCAGCACGAGCAAGACCATCATGATTTGTGTAAGTCCCCCACTCCCCGCACGTCCTTCGAAGAATAAAACGACAGATGTGAGACTGAGTTGAACGAGGACGATGACCCAAAGCAAAATAACATATACAAATCTTGGAACTTTTTGTAGTATCTTCATGTCCTTATCGTAACACAGGTGAAAATGTTCACGTAATGTCCATAGCTCCAGAAAGTGCCCGGCAGGAATACGGGCATCCAGACGGGAATGTATTCTTTACATAAGGAGTGATTTCTGTGCCGACGATTCACATTAATGAACAGACCTTTCATTACCGTACAGCCGGTGATCCATCCGCCCCACCTGTTGTTTTGCTTCATGCACTCGGTCAAAACGCCTCGTCATGGGACTGTGTTGCTACAGCGTTAAGCGATTCATTTTACGTCATCGCACTAGATCAACGCGGTCATGGAGAAAGTTCACATGCGGACAAGTACTCTTTCCAGAAGATGCAGGCCGATGTGTTTGCTTTCGTCAGTCATTTGAAACTCGAACGGTTCATTCTTATTGGCCATTCGATGGGCGGAACGGTCGCGTACTTGTTCGCACAACAACATCCTCGTATGGTTGAGCGATTGGTGATAGAGGATACGCCCGTTCCGACGAAGCCTAGTAATCCGATAAACATTCCAACGAGCCCGCCTGATGAGCCGCTCCCGTTCGATTGGCGCGTCATCCCGCAAATTCTTCAGCAATTAAACGAGCCAGACCCCGAGTGGTGGATAAATTTGAACCAACTAACCATGCCCGCGCTCATCATCGGAGGCGGCGAGACGAGCCACGTGGCCACGAGCCAACTGCACGACACCGCCGGGCAAATGCCTAATTGTGAGTTTGTGACTGTGGAAGAGGCAGGACACCACGTCCATGCGAAAAACCCGACAGCTTTTTTAGCACACGTGAAGCCGTTTTTATCGTAAGCACACACGATCCCCGGATCGTGTTTTTTCGTATGTGGCCGTCGTTTTAAACAGACAAGTTACCTGCCCCTACTAAATCAAGGCGGTGCGGTTTATAATAGTAAGAGCAAATCATGTAAACGAGGGGTAGTATGCAATTTTTATATGAAACGGAGGCAGGCGATTATCGCGATTTTGCGAGTGGTCGTGTGCTGCGCAATGCACCTGGGACGACAGCGTTTCCTGTACGTCTGACGAGTGAGATTTTATTTCGTTGCCGGGCCTTAATTGGCAAAAAAACTGAGCTTACCATCTATGATCCTTGTTGTGGCGGAGCGCACATGTTGACGGCAGCGGGGTTTTTGCACGGCCGATCGATAACGACAATCGTTGGCTCAGATGTGAACTCGTCCGTCGTTCCAATCGCTGAATCAAACGTGTCTCTGCTCACACGTGAAGGCCTTAAGGACCGAAAACAACAACTGCAAGCATTTTTCGATGAGTTCCAGAAGAGCGCTCACCGTGAAGCTTTGGAAAGTATAGAACGACTGGAACAACTCCAGCAAAAGGCGGGGCCGTTTCATTCCCTTCAAGCATTCGACCATGATATTACAACGTCCCCACCGAGTGTTGAAGGTGTGAACATCATTATTGCTGACCTTCCGTATGGCAATACAGTCGACTGGCAAACCACAGAGGACGAGCCCCTTCACCAGATGCTCCAAAACGTATATGAAACGTTAGATCCCGACCAATCTGTAGTCGCGTTGATCAGTGACAAGAAACAACAGACCGAGCACCAATACTTTGAACGTGTGAAAGCACTCAAACACGGCAAGCGAAAAATTACGTTGCTCAAACCGAGGTGAATGATGAAAAAAGCAGAGAAAACAGCCTCCTAACAAAATATAGAAAACAAATTTTTTAGGAGGCGTTCTGAATGAATTTCCAACCCATTAATATGGAACAGTGGCATAGAAAAGAGTATTTCAATCATTACACAAAGCAACAAACATCCTTTAGCATGACGGTAGATGTGAATGTGAAAACGCTACGAGATGCAGCAAAACAACATCGCTATCAGTTTTACCCGGCGTTCATTTACGCCGTAACGAAGGCAATAAACAAGCAGCAAGCGTTTCGTATGACAATGCAAGATGGAGAGCTTGGGTACTGGGATACGTCGAGCCGATGTATACGGTGTTTGATGAGCACGAGCATTCGTTTTCTAACATCTGGACAAGGCGGCGCGCTCGGTCATTCCCTTCGTTTCACGAAGCCTATGTCCAAGACGTGTACGCGCACAGCAAAAAAGGAGTCATGTTCCCGAAAACACCGATCCCGGAAAACGTATTTCCTCTATCGATGATTCCGTGGGTAACCTACTCATCGTTCCAACTTCACGTTGGAAACGCCGGAAATTATCTCGCCCCGATTGTAACGGCAGGACGATACGAAGAACGCGAGCACCAACTGTTCATGCCCGTTTCGCTGCACGTGCATCACGGGGTTGCGGATGGCTATCATGCCGCGACGTTTTTCACTGACCTTCAACATGCGGCCAACACCGCTCAAGATTGGCTGAGCAATTATTAAACAGTGGAGCCAGGGGACTATCCCCTGCTCCTTTGCGCTTTTTCGCACTACACGCGCCCTCCAATTTTACTCGATATTGTTTTTGCTGTTTGTTGAACGTGATGAATGAGAAACCGTTCCCGTTCTTTCGTCAATTGAAAGCTAACAATCCCAATACTAATCGCTCCGACCAACCCCGTTGCAGCCGTTACGATCGGTGCCGCAAAAGATGTCGTCCCCGCCGTTCGCTCACCGTGGCTTACCGCATACCCTTGTGCTTTAATGAGCGCCAACTGTTCACAAAAAAGCGCCCGCTCACCCTCCTCCACGAGCTGCTCCACGAAACGATTCGTTTTCTCATCTGACATGTACGCAAGCATCGTTTTATTCGCTGCACCAATGTTCAACGGAATACGAATTCCGAGTTGATCATGAATGCGGATCGAATTGCTTGGGCAATCAATTCTTTCAATAATAAGCGCCTCCGCGCCAGCAGGTTGGCTAAAATAAACACTTTCTTCAGTCACTTGCATGAGTCGCTCAAGCTCAGGACGGACATACGAGACCACATCCATCGTATCGTACAGTTGTAAACCGTACTCCAACCATTTGTTGCCGAGCGCATAATGCTTCGTCACCTCATCTTGGACGACGAGCCCGTGAAGCGTCATCGATGCGAGTAAGCGGTGCATCGAGCTGATTGGCAACTCACACGCACTCGCAAGGTCAGAAATCGACATCCACTTTTTTGTATCTGCAGATGATAATCTGTGCGCGACCTTCATCGCGCGGTCAATCGTTTGCATCCAAACACCCTCCAGTTTTGTTGACATTTCCGACAATTTTCTTTAAAATCAAGCGCATATATTTCCTAATAAAGAAATCTGTTTCCGATATACGGAATAATAACACAAAATAAGGAGGACGACTATAGATGACAACATTTGTTTCAGAACATTTAGAGCATTGGGCAATCCAAAAACGTCGGTACTTACATCAACATCCCGAGATTTCCGGAGATGAATATGAAACGACCACCTACTTAAAAGAACAGTTAAAAGCGTTAGACCTTGAAATCCTTGATTATAAAGAACCCGGCGTCGTCGCTCGACTGAAAGGGACGGTTGGGGAACAAACGATTGCATTACGCGCAGACATTGATGCTCTTCCATTCAAGAAGAGGGAGAGAAGAGCTATATGTCGACCGTTGAGGGTGTTTCGCACATGTGCGGTCACGATGGCCATACAGCCGTCTTGCTCGCCGCGGCGAAATGGTTGTCAGAAAACCGTGATCGTGTGTGTCACAACCTCCTCTTCATTTTTCAATCTTCGGAAGAGGATTTACCGAGCGGTGCCCGAATTCTCGTTGAACAAGGCGTTATGGAGGGGGTTGACGCCGTCTTTGGCCTTCATCTGTACCAGCCGTTAGAAAAAGGAAAAATCGGCATTGCTCATGGCCCGCTCATGTCGACTGCCGACGATTTTACGATTACGATACACGGAAAAGGCGGACACGGCTCAATGCCTCACGAAGCGGTAGACCCTACTTATATCGCAAGCCATGTGATTCAGGCGTTACAAGCATACCTAGTCGACAAATGGACCCCCAGGAACCGTCCGTCATTTCCATTGGCCATTTAGCCGCAGGGCAAGCGTACAATGTGATTCCATCCACAGTTACGATTGGCGGGACGTTTCGAACATTTTCCGAAGACACACGCACGCGTGTCGCAGATCGAATGAAAACCGTTGTCGAAGGCATCTGTACGTCTTTTGATGGGACAAGTACGGTTCAGATTGGATGGGGCGCACCGGCTGTAGTGAATGATTCCGGGATGACCGATGAATTGGAGAAGATCCTCGGGGAGACATTTTCCAAAGAGCGAATCACAGAAATGACACCGATGATGGGTAGCGAAGATTTCTCTCACTATCTTGAAGTCGCGAAAGGATCCTACTTTCTCATCGGAATGGGCGGAGAGAAGAGCGCCTACGGTCACCATCATCCGAAATTCGACATTGATGAGAGGGTAATGAAAGACGCCATTGAATCTTTCATACAAATTGTTCTGCGATTTAATCAATCCTAAGGGGGACACGAGTATGTTCAAACAAGCCATTGCTAAACGAATCGGAAAGAGCTTTGTGGGAGGTTTAACAACATCAGACTTAGGAGTGCCTGACTATACAACCGCTGAAGATCAACATGCTGCTTATATCCGTGCCTTAAAAACGTGTGGGGTTGAGGTGACACTCCTTGAAGCTAGTGAATCGTTCCCAGATTCCACATTTGTAGAAGACACCGCAGTAATCACAAAAGCTTGCATCGTCATTACCAACCCAGGAGCACCAAGCCGAAACGGAGAAACAAGTCACATTGAACGTGTTCTCAAACAAGAAGACCGACCATTAGAACATATCCAAGCGCCTGGCCGTCTTGACGGTGGAGATGTTCTTCAAGTGGACAACCACTTCTATGTTGGGTTGTCTGAACGAACTGATCGGACAGGCGCCGAGCAACTCTTAACAATCCTCGGCAAGTACGGCTATAACGGGACCATTATTCCATTGGACGTTTTCTTTCACCTAAAAACAGGCATTAGTTATCTCGGCGAAGGGAACATCCTCGTTGCTGGTGAGTTCATTAACAACGCTCATTTCTCCCATTTGAACCAAATTACAGTTCCAGACGAGGAACACTATGCAGCGAACTGCATCCGCGTGAATGATTACGTCATCCTGCCTAAAGGTTATCGTAAGACGAAAGAAAAAATAGAACATGCAGGCTATGAAACGATCGAGGTGGAGATGAGTGAGTTCCGTAAGCAAGATGCGGTCTCAGCTGCCTTTCGCTTCGCTATTAGTTAAAGAAAGGAGGCCTAAACTATGCAAACAGGTGCTCAATCGATGGTTAATCCCATCAAACATATTTTGCTGAAACGTCCAGAACAAGCCTTTCGCAACCAAACGCACATTGACAGAGAATGGCAAGCATACAACTACACAGCAGCGCCGAACTACCAAAAAGCATCGGAAGAATATGAAGCTTTTGAGCAGTTAATTCGAAAACACGTTCCACACGTCCATCTTCTGCCTGAAAGCGAACATACCGGCTTGGATTCGATCTACACACACGACGCTGTCAAGTTTACTCACCTCGGTGCCCTTCTTCTATCCCCTGGCAAGACAGCTCGTGCCAAGGAACCCGAAGCCATTCAACGGTTTTTAGAGCAGAAGAAGATTCCCATCCTCGGTTCTCTCACTGGAAGTGCCCGAGCAGAGGGCGGTGATATCGTCTGGTTGGACGAACAAACTGTGGCGATTGGCCGAGGGTACCGGACGAATCAAGAAGGTATTGCCCAGTTGCAAACGTTACTCCAAGACATCGTTCGTGAGATCATCATCGTTGACCTTCCTCACGCTGATGGTGCCGATGAATGCTTACACTTAATGTCAATCATCAGCATGGTTGACCACGACCTGGCTGTTGTCTACTCCCGCTACATGACCGTCACGTTTAGGAAGTGGCTTGTTGAAAAAGGCATTACCCTGATCGAGGTAGACGATGAAGAATACGAGACATTAGGTCTAACCTATTGGCGATTGCACCTCGAAAATGTGTGATTCTTGCTGGGAATTCACGGACGAAAGCGAAACTTGAAGCAGCAGGGGCAACGGTCATAGAATACAGCGGTGCCGAGATTTCCTACAAAGGAACTGGAGGTCCGACGTGCCTGACATGTCCGATATTACGAGTGTAGAAGGAGAAGTTTATGACTGTTCAACATTACGGGACACCTGAACAACGAAGAAAATTACTTACCGACCTCGTCGCCATTCCAAGCATCTCAGAAAGCGAGGGGGAAACACATTTCCCCGACGCGGTCTACAGCCTACTCTCTCAATGGGAGTATTTCAAAACAAACCCTTCCCACCTGCACCACGGTGCCAGAACCGGAGATGAGGCATTTCTATCTGCGCATTACAAACACACATCAGCAACAGAGACGATTGTTTTAATTAGTCACTTTGATGTTGTCGGTGTTGAGGAATACGGGGAGTATGAATCGTTGGCTTTCCGTGTAGATGAACTAACCGAAGCATTTGTACGCGACGCTGAACAGTTCCACCCATCGGTGCAAAAAGACATTCAGTCTGGGGAATATTTGTTTGGACGTGGCACGATGGATATGAAAGCCGGCCTGACCATTCACATAAGTATCCTGGAAAAAGCGATTATCAATCGTTGGCCGATCAACATCGTTCTTCTCACCGTCCCGGATGAGGAAGTAAATTCTACAGGGATGCGCGCAGCTGTCGGCTACTTGAACCGTATTAAAGAGGAGTATAATTTCTCCTATACGTTGTTCCTAAACTCAGAACCTGTGTTTACGCAAAAACCCGATGATGACAATTATTATATCTACTCTGGGTCGATTGGTAAGATTATGCCAGGTCTATTATTTTATGGGAAAGAAACCCATGTCGGGGAGCCATTAGCCGGTATATCTTCAAACTATATGGCTTCTTTTTTAATGAATCACTTGGAATTAAACCAGCGGTTACGAGAAACGGTCTTCGAGGAGAAAACACC
Organism: Geomicrobium sp. JCM 19037; assembly: GCF_000698105.1. Lineage (NCBI taxonomy): Bacteria > Bacillati > Bacillota > Bacilli > Caryophanales > Geomicrobium > Geomicrobium sp. JCM 19037. Next base: position 20,121 of record NZ_BAWZ01000039.1, read on the forward strand.
ATTGCCCGTTTCTCTCTATCAGAAAGATTTAAAGCAAGAGTATTCCGTAAAAACACCGTATCGTTCCGCTGCATTATTCAATGTATTCTTATTTAAGCGCTCAGCCAATGAGGTGTTTGACATCTTTCAGCAAGAAGTGCATACAGCCACAGAACGGCTCAATGATGCGTACCGCACATTATGTAACGACGAAGGCGTGCAAGGGGTAGGAAACGTTCAAGTGCTTGATTACGAACAACTGGAATCCTATGCAATACAGCGTCATGGCGAGACGAAAGTAGCCGAGTGGAAAAAAGAAATTCATACTCGTACCGACCTTGACGATCGAGAAAAGTCAATCTTGACTGCGGATAAGCTCGCGAGGCATTGCAATGACTTAAGTCCAGCAATTATTTCATTCTTCGCCCCGCCTTACTATCCAGCCGTGTCATCAAAAAGAACGGTGCAATTCGACGCCTGGATTGATTTCATCAAAACTGAATCCCAACGCGCTCATCAATTGCCTGTAAAGAATATTCAATATTTCAACGGGATCTCTGATTTGAGTTATGTTGCCTACCGAGACGCGGGCGGCGATGGCTGGCGAGCGTATGAAGCGAACACTCCTGTGTTTGGAACGAGTTATACCATTCCTTTTCACGGAATGAGCCAGCTTCAAGGTCCGGTACTTAATATCGGCCCCCGAGGAAAAGATGCACACAAAAAAACAGAACGTCTTCATGCGCACAGTGCGTTCGTTGAAGTTCCCTTCATCATTGAGCGCCTCATAGAAAAAGTGATTGAATGCAACGCGTATAACCATTAGGAGGATAAACCAAGCATGAGCAGCCCTCAAACGAATCATGACCCAGAACAGATACAGCCAACCATGTACAGTCGAACAAAAGGCGTTAATCCATTTGTTCTTCTCTTTTCGATTATCATTATTTTTTCGGTCTTGAGCTACATTGTTCCTGCGGGTCAATATGAGCGAACAGAGCAAGACGGCAGAACTGTTATTGACCCGAACTCTTTTCAATTTATTGAATCGACGCCTGTCGGACTGCTGGACATCTTTAATAGCATTCATCTTGGGATGATCGAAGGGGCTCCTATTATCTTTTTCGTCCTCGTCTTCGGAGGGGCACTCGGGATTCTTAACGGTACAGGTGCCATCAATGCGTTTATTCAATACGTACCGATAAAATTTAAAAATAAAGAACTGCTGTTAATCCCAATTATGACCCTCGTCTTCGCCTTGCTTGGAGCGATGATCGGGTCTGCGGAAGACGCGCTCGTCTATATTGCAATTATTACCCCGCTCGTGCTTGCGCTTGGTTTTGACAAACTGACGGCATTTGCCATTGTGTTTGTCGGCATGTCAATGGGGTTTACCGCGGGCATCACGAATCCGTTTAACGTTGGCGTGGCGCAAACCGTCGCAGAACTTCCGACATTTTCAGGGATGGGGTTAAGGATCATTTTGTTCATTGCTTTATATGGTGCAACGGTAAGCTACATATACCTACACGTGATGCGTATAAAGAAAAACCCTAGCCTTGGGGTGTTTGGTAACGAGGCAGAACGCGCAATCGCCGGGAAAGGCACGACCGTTGAAAAGCTAACCGTGCCACATAAAGCGATTTTATCTCTGTTACTCGTTACATTTATAATTATGATTTATGGTGTGATCAGCTTAGGCTGGTTTATCACAGAAATCGCAAGCATCTTCCTCATGCTAAGTATTATCGCGTCCATAATCGTGCGCAAACGGCCCAACGAGATTGCTGATCATTTTGTTAGTGGGTGTGCTGATATGATTAAAGGAGCGCTTATTATCGGTATTGCTTACGGTGTACTCGTCATCCTAGAAGAAGGCAACCTTATTGATACGATCTTGTACTATAGTGCCAACATGCTGGAAGGGTTACCCCCGCTGCTTAGCACAATCGGTTTTTTTGCCGTCCAGTCGATGATTAATTTCTTTGTACCTTCAGGCAGTGGTCAAGCGGCACTTACAATGCCTCTAATGACGCCTTTAGCCGACATGATTGGTGTCACTCGCCAAACTGCAGTACTCGCCTTTCAGCTCGGTGACGGTGTTTCAAAAGTCATCTTCCCAACCTCTGCCACACTCATGGCTGGTCTGGCCATTGCCGGTATACCATACGGGCGATATGTCCGTTGGGTGCTCCCACTCGTTCTGATTAACGCAACAATCGGCTGCATCTTTTTAATTGTTGCTCAAATAATCGGTTACGGACCTTATTAATAAAGAAGCTTGTCCCCTCCATTCACAAAAAAAGGCCGTCCACTCACGGACGGTCCTTTCTGCTTATTTTTTCTTTTTCTTTCGATTAGAGCGGAAGCCTTTGTTTTTCGGGTTCTTTTGGCCTTTTCCGCCTTTGCCCTTTGTGTTGTTTCCACGTTTGCCGCCAGGGCGGTCCCCACGCTCACCTTGGATGACTTTCGGTGCAGTACGCGCGCGTTGCTTGCGCTTTGGCATCCCGACGATTTCAAAATCAATCGTCGTCTCGTCCATATTCACTTCCAACACGCTCACATCGACTTGATCACCGATGCGGTACATATTGCCCGTACGCTCACCAATGAGTGCGTATTGCCGCTCATCGTAATGATAATAATCGTCGGTCAGGTGACTAATGTGCACCATCCCTTCAATCGTATTATCCAGACGGATAAACAATCCGAAGTTCGCCGCTCCGCTTACAAAACCAGTGAATTCTTCACCAATCTTGTCACGCATATATTCCGCTTTTTTCAGATCATCAACGTCACGTTCCGCATCAACCGCTCGTCGCTCCATTTCTGATGAGTGCGTCGCGATCTCTGGCAATTTCCCTTGCCAATGATTGGTCGTCTTCTTGCCCGTCTGCCCGTTCACAAGATACGTACGAATTAAACGGTGCACAATCAAGTCTGGGTAACGGCGAATCGGGGACGTGAAGTGTGTGTAGAAATCAGCCGCAAGTCCGAAGTGACCGACATTCGTCGGGTCGTACTTCGCTTGTTGCATCGAACGGAGCAACACTGTACTAATGACGGTTTCCTCCGCTTCCCCTTTCACCGTCTCCAATACTTCCTGAAGCGCACGGGGATGAATCGCATCGCCACGACCTTTCATCACATATCCAAAACTCGTAATGAACTCCAAAAACTTCTGAAGCTTTTCATCGTCTGGATCCTCGTGAATTCGGTAGATAAACGGCAACTTCAACCAGTGGAAATGTTCAGCGACCGTTTCGTTGGCACAAAGCATAAACTCCTCGATCAACTTCTCGCCCACCGACCGTTCAATTACCGCCACATCCGTCGGACGCCCTTCTTCATCCATTTGCACTTTTGCTTCTTTAAAGTCAAAGTCAATCGCACCGCGTTTAAATCTTTTCTTACGTAAGATGGCAGCGAGCTTCTCCATCCGTTCGAAGAGGGGGACGAGGCTTTCGTACTTCGCCCGTGTCTCTTCGTTTCGATCAGCGAGAATCTCGTTCACAGCGGTGTATGTCATCCGTTCATTCGTGCGAATAACACTCTCAAAAATCTCATGATTCACGACGTCGCCACTCGGAGTGATCTCCATCTCGCACGTGAGTGTTAGACGATCGACTTGTGGGTTCAACGAGCAAATCCCATTCGATAGACGATGGGGAATCATCGGTATCACACGGTCAACAAGATAAGAACTCGTTGCACGGTCTGCAGCCTCGACATCAATCGGAGACCCTTCCGTCACATAGTGACTCACGTCAGCGATGTGCACGCCGAGCTTATAATTTCCGTTGTCCAATTCTTCAACCGTCACCGCATCGTCTAAGTCTTTCGCATCGGCACCGTCAATCGTCACAATCGTTTCTTCACGCAAGTCACGTCGTCTTTTTACTTCATTTGGATCAATCGTGTCAGCCGTGTTTGCTGCTTGCTCCGTAACTTCTTCAGGAAATTCTCCAGGCAGGCCGTGTTTAAAGATGATCGATAAAATGTCGGTTCCTGGGTCATTTTTATGGCCTAGAATACGTACAATCTCACCTTCTGCACCTTGTCTTCCCTCCGGATACTTCGTCAGTTCGACGACAACTTTGTGGCCTTCTGCGGCACCGTGATTTCTTCCTTCTGGAATAAATACGTCGCCTTGCATATGCTTATCGTCCGGTTTCACAAAGCCATACCGTTCATAATCAAGATATGTGCCGACGACCGTCGATACCCCACGCTCAAGAATACGTACGACCGTACCTTCCGCGCGGTCTCCTTTATTGCCACCCGTGCGAGAAGAAACCCGCACGAATACGATGTCTTGATGCATCGCTCCAGCAAGATCGCCAGGAGCTACATACACATCTTCTTCGTCTTCGTTCTCAGGAATAATAAACGCAAACCCTTTGGCGTGAGCTTGTACACGACCTTTGAGTAGATTCATTTTTTCGGGTAATCCGTAGCGATTATTGCGCGTACGGATAAGTGCGCCTTCATCCTCAAGTTCGTTCAGCGTTTTTACGAGCTGTTTTTGCTCATCGGCACTCTCTCCGTGACCGAGCGCCTCTTGCAATTCTTTTACATTTAGTGGTTTATTCGCTTCATCGCGAATAAACGTGAGTACTTGTTCTCTCAATGTTTTCTCTCCTTTCTCTTAAGATGACCATTCTAGTGAATCTAAAAACGCAACGATCTCTTCATGTAAACGTTCTTTCTCTTCCCACAGTGTAATGACGTGTGGGGCATTTTCGTAAAGTACTCGATCTCGATGTTTCGAGCCGACTTCTTCGTAAATCACATCCGCGTTCTCAGGTGGAACGAGGTCATCTTGTCCGGCTTGTATCACTTTTATTGGTTGTTTAATGTTTGCGAGCCGGTCGCGCACATCAAAGATCAGTTCATCAATCGACGCCAATGTATCAAGAGGCATCGTTTCAAATTCATCCATTTCTTCTTCAATCGTCTCTTCATCTTTCTTTTCAAACTGTTTGTATTGCTTAGCATAATCAACAACGCCCTGGTAGAGCCTGTCGTTCATGCCTTGTTGCATGACAGGTGCACACATCGGCACGATGCCATTTACATCAAAAGTATAGCCGACTTTCAAACTGAGCAAACCGCCAAGGGACAGTCCACAAACCGCAATCGTAGTAAACCCTCGGTCAACGAGATGCTGATACCCCTCTTCAACAGCCGCCCACCAGTCGTGCCAATCCGTTTGCATCAATTGTTCTGGTGGCACGCCGTGCCCTGGGAATACAGGAGCATGACTCGTATACCCTTGCTTTTGTAAATACCTTCCGAGCATGCGTACATCATTTGAAGAGCCCGTAAACCCATGGAGCAAAAGAACGGCTCGGTTGCTTTCTCCTTCAAACGTAAACGGTTTTGGAGCTTTAATTTTCATGTTGTCTCGTTTCCTTTCAAGAAATGCTCGATATCTCGTATAACTTGAAGCTTTTCCACATCTTGAAACACAAAATGGTTGGACTGTTCATACATGTACAGTCGTTTATGCTTTGATCCGATATTATCATATAAATAGGCCGCACTCTTCTCCGGGACGAGAATGTCTTTCTCTCCTTGGGCAATCAAGACAGGGGCGGTCACTTCTCGAACGTACGGCCTTACGGTTCGCACGGTTTTCATAAATTCAAATACCGAACGTATTGATGTTTCCTTTGCTTTATCATTAACGAGCGCCATCCACGGGTCGTTCATCCTTCCCGCATGGAGGTTCGGACATTTTCAATGATTTGTGGACGATTTACGTAATAAGCCGCAGCATTCACAAGCACCAGTTTCTTGATCGGATATTTCGCCGCCAAATAACAGGCCAACATTCCACCATTGAAAAGCCGATCACATACAGTTCATCCACATGTTTGAGCATTTCGTTCGCGGCGCGATCTGCGGTATATATCCAAGTCGATCCTTCTCCGTTTTTCAGCTCATCGTCTTCACCGTGACCTGGAAGGACCGGTGTATAGACGAGCCATCCCTTTTTCCTTCTTAACCGTTCAGCAATTGGTTCGACTTCAGCGGGGGAGCCTGTGAAGCCGTGTAAGCATAAACATCCGATCATCGTGATGCGCCTCCGTTCTTACCTGACGATCGTAGAATTCCCGTTCTTTCGGTGATTAAAACAAAAAAACAGCAGGGAGCGTGTGACCCCCTACTGCCTTTAGATGAAATACGCTAATAAAACGGTAATTACAAAGAATAAAATCGCCAGTACGACGGTGGATTTCGATAAGAATGCTTCGATTCCCCGCGCCTTTTGTTTCCCCATTAGTTGCTCTGCCCCACCGGAAATCGCTCCCGATAGTCCAGCACTACGTCCTGATTGAAGTAGTACAACAGTAATCAATGCAATTGCGTTAATAATTAACAATATCGTTAAAACAGTAGTGATCATCACGTTCGCACCTCCATAAAAACGGCAGTCTATCTCATACACAGAAGAAATGCCGTTCATTTCTTCTGTAACCCGTAAATGTCCTTATCTTATAATAGCATACTTCTCATGAGAAGATCAACGGGACGAGCCCGGGTAGCAAAGCGCCCGTCGTATGCGCCGTCGTTTTTGCGATCATTCTAAACACGTCGTTCGCAAAAGCTGATACATTTAGCGAATAGTGATCATTGGATGGAGCAACTATATGCCGACCGACCAATATATTTCGGAATGTATATATTGTGAACTTTACATTTTCCTGATTTGGGCTATTGATCGTTTATTGACCCGATTCGTCGAATCGGGTCAAAGAAATCCCGTGAGAATCCCCCTTTGAAGCTAAACTACCCGGCCATGATTCATGTGCTCTTCGTTTGAATTCTTGAGCTAATTCCGACGATCAAAGATTTGATTCGTCGTTCGCGTAACGACGTGAAGTTCCAACTTGATTGTGGGTTCCCCCTCTCGAATGCCGTCCCCTCGGAAGCTTCGTTTTCACGTTTGGTCACGAAAATCTAAGACGCGGAGGTGATGGCGTTCATTCAAGCCGATGTGCTCGTTCAAGCGTTTGCAGAAGGTTTCATTACCGATGACACCGTCGCCAGACATCTAAAAGCACGCTACCTAGCGCCCGTTAAGAAAGGGAAAACCGAAAAAATGAAGGAACTCGCTAAAAAGCTCGGCCGTAAGCCCAAAGCCGAGCAGGAAGCTTGGCGTCAAGAACAGGCAAAAAAAGAAGCGGCACTTACGCTCTAAGATAAAAAAATTAAAGACCAGTTGGATACCTCTGTTGATCTCTTACGGGCGAAAGTGCCGATGGACCCCAAGTGGGGCATTAAGAAAAACAGCGAAGGTAAAAATTTGTTTTGGCTTGGCTATAAAGGGCACCTTGCCGCCGGGACCCAAAGTCAATACATCCTGCAACCGTGTTCTCTTCGGGGAACTTGAATGATGGAAAAGCAGCGATTGCCTTACTCAAGGGTTTGAAAAAGCAACTGCCAGACCTTGATGTAACGTATTATACAGTGGATACAGGTTGTGATGCTCCAGCCATTTATCAACAGGTCCATCAACAAGAATCTCGACCGTAATCGCCAATAAAAAGCGAAATGAAGCGGAGGCCATCGAGTTTGACAAGCATTTCGCACCGACATGCGTTCGGGAACATTCGTATCGCTACGACAGCTATGACCCTCAATATGAAACCCTCAAGTATACGCGTCCGAAAGAATGCGCCTCGTGTCCGCTTGCCAGGGATTCCTTATGTCAAAATGTGTACAAAGTGAATATTACGCAAAACTTACGTAGATACAATGCGCCCGCACGAGGCTCTAAAGCGTGGAAAACCATCTACAATCGCCGAACGGCTGTCGAACGCGCGATTGGGTACCTCAAAGAGTTCTTTCAACTGAACAATATTCGTTATAGAACGGGAAAACGAGCGAAGGTGCACCTCGACCTCGTTCACCTGCTTTATGATGGTGCAAAACCCGCTTGTGATCGACTCACGGAGCGTCTTCGTTAGAAACAAACGAGTCGGTTAGCAATTTTAAAAATGCCATGAATGTACATAGGGTATCTCTAAGCTTTTTTAAGAAAAGGGGCTTTGAAATTGATTCATTTGATTTCGAATAATCAATTGTGTTATGTTAATCAGAAATCAATAATTACAAAATTAGGTGAAAACTATGTCTAAAAGAATAAAGAACTATTTGGAAGTTCTTATAGGTTTAATTATATTGTCACTAGTAATCGTATTTGTTGATGCTTTACCAACCACAGATAGTTTTATAGTTCTAGGATTAGTAACTGTTGTCGCTATATTGCTCTACGAGATTACATCGTTGGTAAAAGAAAGAACTTAACCGGTAGCACTAGCTACCGGTTATTCTAATATTAAGAAGGGCTTACACTTACAGCTGAAGGTGCATACCAATAATCTTGACCTCTGTTTCCTCTTTCATATTCGATTGTTACTTCAAAGGAGCTTGCGGTTGAGCTATTCAACGCAGATTGAATATCTCTTGAACCTAAATCATTATTAATTACTAATGTTGACAAGACTCCTGACGCACCACCAGATGGTATGCTTATCCCTATTCTAGTTACTGGGTGCAAAACTAATGTTGAAGCAACACCAAATTGGAATGAACTTGCTATATCTTGATCTCGTTCAAGATCTTGTATATCTTCCATAAAATCAACTAAGTCGGATCTTAATACAGTTGCTGAGGTTGTAAAGCTTGGGCCTATCTCTCGATGCTCACTACCCGTTACAGGTATTATTGTACTGATACTAGCTGAAGCTACGGTGGATACAAAAAGAAAAACTGCCATCATTGATGAAATGGATACAATTAACTTTTTCTTCAAGATAAAAACTCCCTTTCAAATATTTGGTATATTCAATTTGTACCCGGTGATAGAGAAAGTTTAAACCTAGAATTTATCTAAAATTAGTTTCATTTCTAATATTAGAGTAAATTCATAACTACCAGCCCTTGTCTCCTAAGGGTTTCGCACCACGAAAAAAGGAGTACCTCCCCATCGCTTTGAAGAGGTATTTTGGCGATCAATATTGATCTCATCCTTCGAGGTGTGTAGCAAAAATCCCGGGAGGGTACGCGTTTGCAGCTCAACTATCCGGCCATGATTCATGTGCTCCTCGTTTGAACTCTTGAGCTAATTCCGACGATCAAAGATTTGATTCGTCGTTTGCTTAACGACGTGAAGTTCCAACTTGATTGTGGGTTCTCCCTCTCGGATGCCGTCCCCTCGGAAGCTTCGTTTTCACGTTTGGTCACAAAAATCTAAGACGCGGAGGTGATGGCGTTCATTCAAGCCGATGTGCTCGCTCAAGCGTTTACGGAAGGTTTCGTTCCCAATGACTCCGGCGCCACACTTCTAAAAGCAGGCGACCTAGCGCCCGTTAAGAAAGGGAAAACCGAAAAAATGAAAGAACTCGCTAAAAAACTCGGCCGTAAGCCCAAAGCCGAGCAGGAAGCTTGGTCTCAAGAACAGGCAGAAAAAGAAGCAGCACTTTCGCTCTACGATAAGAAAATTGAAGACCAGTTGGACACTTCTGTTGATCTCTTACGGGCGAAGGTGCCGATGGACCCCAAGTGGGGCATTAAGAAAAACAGTGAATGCAAGAATTTGTTTTGGTTTGGCTATAAAGGGCACCTTGCCGTCTGTACCCAAAATCAGTAAAGCCTCCATGAGTTGTTTTCTTCAGGGAACTTGAATGATGGAAAAGCAGCCATTGCCTTACTCAAGGGTGTGAAAAAGTAATTACCAGACCTTGGTATTACGCATTATACGAAGGGTATGGTGTCCCCAGCCACCTATGAAAAGTAGATCAAGAAAAATCTCGTTCAGTCATGGACTATAACATACGAAACGAATTCGTTTTCATAGGGTTTGACAAACATTTCGCTCCGACATGCTTTCGGGAACATTCGTATCGCTACGACAGCTATGACCCTCAATATGGAACCCTCAAGTATACGCGTCCGAAAGAATATATGACATGTCCGTTTGAGGTGATTCTTTATGTCAAGAAATGTACAAGGTGAGGGTCAGGCAAAGCTTACGTCGATAGGGTCAAAAGTTTATAACCGTCTACAATCGCTGATCCACTGTTGAATGCGTGATTGACTACAGCAAAACGAGCGAAGGTGCACTTCGACTTCGTTCACTTGCTCTACAATGGTGCAAAACTTGCATATGATCTCCTAACGGTAAGTATGGACGAACAACAAGCTGATATTTCTCAAAGCAAACATATTTAGATTGGGCTTATCTGTGCTTTCTTAAGAGAAAGACTTATGAAGTTGACTCATATAGCTATTGGGAAGAAATCTTTCACAACATTGATCGATTCGCCTTGTTTTGCTTCCAATGGTTGGACTTCCACTTCCAAACAGACGTATTTGGAATGATCATGAAAAAAGACGCCCAAACCAACCGGGCGTCTTCGTTTATTCACTTATCTAAGGTTATAGAACGTCTCTTTGCCTGGGTATTGCCCACGACCACCGAGCTGGTCATGAATACGAAGCAATTGGTTGTACTTCGCTACTCTATCCGTTCGGGACGGGGCACCGGTCTTGATTTGTCCGGCGTTTACAGCAACTGCCAAGTCAGCAATCGTTGCATCTTCGGTTTCTCCAGAGCGGTGAGAAATGACAGCCGTATAACCGGCACGCTTCGCCATTTCAATCGCATCGAACGTTTCAGTGAGCGTTCCAATTTGATTCACTTTAATTAAGATCGAATTTCCGATGCCTTTCTCGATGCCTTCTCCGAGTTTCTCTGTGTTCGTTACGAACAAGTCGTCACCGACGAGTTGAACACGGTCACCAATTCGCTCAGTGAGCTTCTTCCAACCGGTCCAATCATTCTCATCGAGGCCATCTTCAATAGAGATGATCGGATACTTGTTCACGAGATCTTCGTAGAAATCAATCATCTCATCGGCAGTTTTTACAACCCCTTCGCCTTTTAGGTTGTACTTGCCATCATCATACATTTCGGAGGCTGCTGCGTCCATGGCGAGCATCACGTCTTCACCTGGCTTGTAGCCGGCTCTTTCAATTGCTCCATAATTGTACTTAGGGCTTGCTCATTAGAATCGAGGTCGGGCGCAAACCCGCCTTCATCACCAACAGCTGTATTTAAGCCTTTTTCTTTCAACACTTTCTTCAACGTATGGAAGATCTCTGTTCCGATCATCATTGCTGAACGGAAGTCATCGGCTCCGACAGGCATAACCATGAATTCTTGCAAGTCGACGCTGTTATCGGCATGCTCCCCACCATTTAGAATGTTCATCATTGGGACAGGTAATGTTTTCGCATTGATGCCGCCAAGGTATTCATATAGCTCAACCCCTTGATCGTGAGCGGCTGCATACGCGCAAGCGATTGATACGCCAAGAATCGCATTCGCCCCGAGGTTTCCTTTGTTCGGTGTACCGTCAAGCTCGATGAGAAGTTGATCAATGCCGAGTTGGTCAGAAACGTCTACCCCGACGAGTTGCGGTGCGATCGTTTCGTTAATGTTTTCGACTGCTTTGAGCACTCCTTTACCCATATAGCGCGAACCGCCGTCACGCAGCTCTACTGCTTCGTGCTCACCCGTGGAAGCGCCACTTGGCACTAGGGCGCGACCGAGTGTACCGTCTTCTGTAACAACCTCAACTTCGACCGTTGGGTTTCCTCTTGAATCCAATACTTCTCGTGCTAGAATATCTGCAATCATTGACATGTATACTTCGTCCTTTCGACAGCTATTTAATTAGGCTTTTGCCCGTCATTTCTTTCGGTTGTTTCACATCTAATAATCCGAGCATCGTCGGAGCGAGATCGGCTAAAATGCCATCTGTTCTTAAGTGTACCGTTTCGTCTGTGACAATGACAGGCACAGGGTTTGTCGTGTGCGCAGTCATCGCATCGCCGGCTTCTGAAGTGACCTCATCGGCATTCCCGTGATCAGCGGTAACGATCAACTTTCCGCCTTTCGCAAATACGGCTTCCGCAATGCGTCCAAGTTGTTTATCCACCGTTTCAACCGCTTGAATCGTTGGCTCTAACATACCGGAATGGCCAACCATATCTGGGTTTGCAAAGTTTAAGATAATCGCATCGTGCTGGTCACCTGTGATCGTGTCTAGTAGTGCATCTGTCACTTTGACCGCGCTCATCTCCGGCTGAAGATCGTACGTCGCTACTTTTGGAGAATCGATGAGGATTCGTTCTTCACCTGGAAATACATTATTTTGGCCACCGTTCAAGAAAAACGTCACGTGGGGGTATTTTTCGGTTTCAGCGATTCTTAGTTGTCTTAATCCCGCTTCTGACAATACTTCACCTAACGTGTTTACAGGCCTCGTTGGCGGGAAGGCAATCTCTGCTTTTATACTCGTATCATATTGCGTCATCGTTGCATAAAAGAGATTCAAAGGATGCCTGTCCCCACGTTCAAAGTCGGTAAACCTTTCATCGGTCATCGTTTTCGATAATTGGATCATTCGGTCAGGACGATAGTTGAAACTAATGATGGCGTCTCCCGTCTGAATGCTTTGTGCAGCTGGTAGAATGGTCGGCTCGATAAATTCATCATAGACGCCCTTCTCATACGACTCACGAATTGCAGCAATCGGATCTTCGGCAACGACACCTTCACCGTCAACTAAAGCTCGGTACGATTTCTCGACCCGCTCCCAACGGTTGTCTCGATCCATAGCAAAGTAGCGCCCGTGCATCGTTGCTAGCTTGCCGACACCGATCTTTGCCATGTTTTCTTGTAACGCCTCAATATACGTCTTCGCCGATTGTTGACCGACGTCTCGACCGTCTAAAAACGCGTGCACGTACACATCATAAAAATCATGGCGCTTTGCGTGCTGGAGCAATGCGTACAGATGATTCTGATGGCTATGAACTCCGCCATCCGATAGTAAACCATACAAATGAAGGCCGATTTGTTCCGCTTTGCATGTTCGATCGCTTCAGCAAACACCGCATTCTCAAAAAACGTTCCAGCGGCAATGCCTTTGTTAATTAACGATAAGTTTGATGAATGACCCGGCCCGCACCGATGTTCATATGGCCGACTTCGGAGTTGCCCATCTGTCCTTTCGGTAACCCAACATCTTCACCTGATGCCGACAATGTCGCGTGTGGGTATTTCTCCCAAAGTTGATCAAAATGAGGCGTATTTGCTTGCGCTACGGCATTTCCTAACGTCTCCTCTCGCATTGCGAATCCGTCAAGGATAATGAGCGCGACCGGTTTCTTGTGCCTCATTTAGCGGTTTCCTCAATGAGAGAAAGATAAGAATCCACATCTAAGCTCGCTCCGCCTACGAGCGCACCGTCAATGTCTTCTTCTGCCATATAACTGCGAATGTTCTCCGGCTTGACACTTCCACCGTATTGAATGCGAATCGATTCTGCCGTCTCCGGACCATACGTGTCAAAGAGAAAGCGGCGAATGGTTCCGCACATCGCTCCGGCATCTTCTGGTGAAGATGATTTGCCCGTTCCGATTGCCATACGGGTTCATACGCAATGACAATGTCTGCCGCTCTGCCAGCTTCAATGCCATCGAGCGCATCTTCTAATTGCTTTCTTACAACCGACTCTGCTCGTCCAGCTTCACGTTCTTCCAATTGCTCGCCTACACACAAAATCGGCGTAATTCCGTGGTTTAATGCCGTTTTCACTTTCAAGTTGATCCGCTCATCGGTATCGTTATAATACTCACGACGCTCAGAATGACCAATGATGGCAAGTTTTACACCGACCGAAGTAAGTGCACTTGCGCTAATTTCTCCGGTAAATGCACCTTTTTCTTCTTCATGTACATTTTGGGCACCGATTTGAAGATTCGTACCGACCGCTCGCTCTTTCATATCTTTCAAAGAGACCGCCTGGCCACAAACAGCATAATCAACCGATTCAATCGACGGAACACGCTCGACGACTTGGTCTACAAACTTGAGTGCTTCTTCATCCGTCAGATTCATTTTCCAATTCCCAGCAATAAATGGCTTTCTCATTTTGATCACCTCTTATTTATCTTGCAACGCCGTTACACCTGGTAGCGTTTTGCCTTCCATAAATTCTAATGAAGCGCCTCCACCAGTCGACACATGACTCATCGCTCGTTCAACGCCAAACTTGTGAACCGCTGCTGCAGAGTCTCCGCCACCAATGATCGTGTACGTATCACTGCCTGCCATTGCCGCAGCAACACCTTTTGTACCATCGGCATACGGATCCATTTCAAACACGCCCATCGGCCCGTTCCAAACGACAAGTTTGGACTCACGAATGGCTTTTGCAAACGTTTGAACCGTCTCTGGACCAATATCTAGCGCTTGCCAGTCGTCAGGGATTTCACTGATTGGGACAATCTTCTTGTCTGCTTCTGCACTGAATTCAGCCGCGACTTTCACGTCGGTTGGTAGAAGCAGTTCTACGCCATTGTCTTCAGCTTTTTTCATGAATGATTTGGCGGTTTCAATCTTGTCTTCTTCTAAGAGAGACTGGCCAACACCATGACCTTGCGCGCGCACGAATGTGTATGCAAGACCTCCGCCGAGAATGAGGGTGTCTACTTTGTCGAGCAAATGATCAATCACGTCAATTTTATCTTTCACTTTCGCACCACCGATAATCGCCACAAATGGACGGCTCGGATTTTCAAGTGCCTTCCCTAGAACTTCTAACTCTTTTTCAAGGAGTAATCCGGCAGCCGATGGTAAATGATGGGCAATCCCTTCTGTTGAAGCGTGCGCCCGGTGAGCCGCACCAAATGCATCATTCACATACACATCAGCAAGTTCAGCAAAAGCTTTCGCCAGCTCCGCATCATTCTTCTCTTCACCCGGCTCAAAGCGTACATTCTCAATGAGTAATACTTCACCTTCAGAGAGCGCTGACGCTGCCTCTTTCACCGATTCACCGACGACGTGATCGACCTTTTGTACACCGCCACCTACGAGTTCATTCAAACGCTCTGCAACGGGGTTCATTCTTAAACCTTCCACCACTTCACCTTTCGGGCGACCGAGGTGGCTTGCCAAAATAATCTTTGCTCCAGCTTTTTGAAGCGCTTCAATCGTAGGCAATGCAGCCCGAATTCTCGTGTCATCCGTAACGGTTGTCCCATCCATTGGGACATTAAAATCTACACGGCAAAACACGGTTTTTCCTTGCAGATCATGATCACTTATTGTTTTTTTGTTCATTGGGTATGGCCTCCTTCAAACGAGAAATAAGGGAGCAAACGCATCCGTTTCTCCCTTTTCCCTTTACCTGTATTATTATAACCCAATCTTGGCCATATGAGCGACAAGATCAATCACACGATTGGAATACCCGTATTCATTGTCATACCACGAAATAACCTTCACCATATTGCCTTCCATCACCATCGTAGACTGTGCATCAACGGTTGAAGAAAGCGTACTGCCGTTATAGTCACTGGATACAAGCTCTTCTTCACTGTAACCAAGAATACCTTTAAGTTCTCCTTCGGAGAGTTCTTTTAGTGCTGCATTCACTTGTTCTTCCGTCACATCTTCATTCAATTCTGCAACGAGATCGACGAGAGAAACATTCGGCGTCGGCACACGCATCGCCGCTCCGTTAAGTTTCCCTTCAAGTTCAGGTAGCACGAGCGCTACAGCTTTCGCAGCTCCCGTTGATGTCGGAATAATGTTCTCCGCTGCTGCACGAGCACGGCGATAGTCTTTGTGTGGCAAATCAAGGATTTGCTGATCGTTCGTATACGAGTGGACCGTGTTCATGATCCCGCGACGAATGCCGAACTTATCGTGAAGTGCTTTTGCTAAAGGAGCGAGACAGTTTGTTGTACACGACGCATTAGAAACGACATAGTGTTCTTCTGGATTGTACGTTTCATGATTCACCCCAAGTACAAACGTCGCGTCAACATCTTTTCCTGGTGCCGAAATTACGACACGCTTTGCGCCACCTTCGATATGCTTATTCGCATCTTCTTTCGACGTAAAGCGTCCTGTTGATTCCACAACAACATCTACACCATACTTGTCCCAACCGATTTGAGCAGGATCTTTTTCAGAAGAAATGGCAATGGATTTACCGCCTACAACGAGGCTGTCTCCGTCCACTTCTACTTCTGATGCGAATGTTCCGTGTACGGTGTCGTACTTTAAGAGATGGCGAAGCATATCGGCATCCGTGAGATCGTTAACGGCCACCACTTCTACATCAGGATTATTGAGTGAAGCTCTGAAAACCAAACGTCCAATACGACCAAATCCGTTAATTCCAATTTTCGTTGTCATCTATAATTCCTCCTCTAATGTTTGCAGTACAGCTTTCGCTGCACCTTCATCGGTAATAAGCAAATCACTTGGCCGGTGTGTCATATAGGAAGCAATTGCTCTCGCCTTTGACTGACCGCCGGCAATCGTTATGACCTGTTGGTCTTTATTCAAATCTTGAAGTTGTAGACCGATGGTTCGTTCTTTATGAACAATCTGTCCTTCTTGATCAAAGTAATACCCAAAAGCTTCAGATTGTGCATGTTGCTCAGCGAGACCGGTGAGCTTACCCGGATCTGCACTTCTTCTCGTTGCCATCGTCATGGCATCTCCTACACTATGAATAACCATTCGTGGCGAACGAATTAACTGTAGCAACTCTCGTATACCCGGTTCTTCAATGAGTGAATCATAAGCGGTCTCACTAAGTTGGTCAGGCACGTGCAACAAACGGTAGTTCGCTTCTGCTTGCTTTGCAAGCTCCGCACTAATCGTGTTCGCTTGAAGCTCAACATTTTCACCTAACCCACCTCGTGCAGGAACAAATGTGACACCTTTCAAACGTTCATGCGGATACACTGAAGCCGCTAACGTCGCAAGCGTTGTTCCTCCAGCGACTGCAACAACATCCCCATCACGTAACGTGTGGATCATCTCTTCCACACATGCACGGCTCATCTCTTTTTTCACCCAAGATTGCTGATCGCTATCTCCAGAAGTGACAATCACTCGACGCACGTTCAACGCTCGCTCAAGTTGTTCTTGCAACGCCGCTCGACCCGTTAACGCCTGAATGCTTGGCTCTAAAGCATGCAATAAAGAATTCCCTTCTTCTGTCAAACGCATACCTGAAGACTCCACATTGAGAAGCCGTTGCTCCTTGAGCAAATCCACTTCTCGTCTTAAGATTCGTTCAGATACGTTCATCTCAGCACCGAGCGCTCTTCGACCGACAGGTTGGCTAATTTGGATGAATCGCAGCAAATCATACCGGTGAACGAGTGACTCAATCACGTCAGGTTGAAGCTTTTGTTGCCATTCTAGCATCGTTAACATATTCATATTGTTTCACTCTTCCTTATCGGGATCGATTATGTCCCGCGTTGACATTTTCGTTCCCGCTAAGTCGATAATTATATTATAACGGACCTCGCCCGTTTTTACAAATGATTCTGTTTTAAAATATTACTTTGACAGACAGAGTAATTTTGCGTATGATTACTCTATCAGATAGAGGACATGAAAGGAGTGTTATGCATGGTACGAAGCGATCTACTGCGGGGACACCTCGACAGCATTATTCTGACCTTGATCGCTGAGCATGACCGATACGGGTATGAGATCTCCAAAGAAATTCGCACACGCACGTCAGAACGTTTCGTAATAAAAGAAGCGACACTCTATGCAGCATTTCAACGTCTTGAAAAAAAGAACTGATTGAATCTTACTTAGGGACAGAATCTCATGGAGGAAAACGAAAGTATTATCGAATTACCCCACTAGGGAAAGCCTATCGAACAGAAATGCAAAAGGAATGGGTTGAAATGAAAGAAATTGTGGATCAATTCATGGAGGGATCGAGATGAACCGTATTCGAGCACACGTCGAGTCATTGTTTCGTGATATTCACCACTCAGAGGAAAAAGAAGTTCTGATTGAGGAAATTACGGAGAATTTGACTGAAAAAGTGCACGATCTTGTGCAAACAGGTAAATCGAGGGAGGACGCCATTAATAAAGCGATTGTCGAGTTCGGTGACGCTGAAGAGTTAAAAGAGGACTTGCGGATGAAACATCCTGAGTCTAAAGAGACGTCAAGAAAGCACCGAGCAAAGTTAAACTTATACTTTTCATTATGGGGAAGTGCGTTAATCATTTTGCTTTTCATCTTTATCAATTTCTATTACACACCGAACACGATTTGGTTCATCTTTCCGACGTTCGCCATTCTTTGGTGGCCACTAGCCATGACGTTTGTGTATAAACGAACAGGAGAGGAGTAACCGATGCGACGCTCTGAATGGCTTCCAGTCATGTTAGCGACGGCAATCATTGCTTGCGTGGCCGTCGCTTTGGACCTGCTTCTCTCGCCTTCACTCACTTGGTCACCGTTCTTGTTGTTGCTACTACTTCTTTGGCCACTTAGCCACTTGCCATATCGCACGTATAGCATCACCGGTAGTGCGCTCATATTCATTACTTTAGCGTTAATTAACAGCATCGAAACCCCACACTATGCATGGGTTCTGTATGCGCTCCCGATATTTGTATGGCCGATTTCCGCTTGGTTTCCACGTACATTTAAAACATCACTCATGGCTTGGGTCTGTTTCTTCATCATTTCACTCTACTACATCGGGCTCAACATCGGGTGGGAGGACCGCTTTCCGTGGGCAATCTTTCCCGTATTTGCTTTACTCTGGTGGCCAATGACCGTTCAGTTCGTTCGGCGTCCGGTCTTGTACGCATTCGTCATGTCAGGTTTATTAGCTCTCTTCTTTATCGTAGTGAACCTCGTCACGTCACCTCAAGAGCTGTGGGCAGTTTATCCCATCTTCGTGTTCATATGGTGGCCGCTTTCGATGTATTATTTCTACGGTCGGCAGATTCTGTCCAAATAGGACCGAATCTGTTTTTTTACGTGGTCCTCATCGTAACTTTCAGGGAAAATAATCGTATGAAATACAATACCATTCATAAAAATCGTCAAGTTTTCCAATTCAGACTGCTTAGACTCGCCATCCGCGAGACAGTGACCCGCTTCTAGCATGTTCAAAGCGTCCTCGACAAACCGGTAGCACATCGCTACATATCGGTCCTTCATTTCCTTATACTCCCGTTGCTTTTCAGAAACGAGTACGAATTTTACCCACACATTATTTTCGATTCGTTGCTCTTCGTTTTCAATTTGCACGTACTGGGTAAGCATGCTTACAGCATTCTCAATCGTCGTATTCCCTTCCAATACAACATTGTTAATCCGCTCAGCCGTTCTTTCGTACAGCATTTGAATTGTGAACGAAAACAAGTCCTCTTGCTTCGGAAAGTAATATTGAACAGAACCGAGAGAATACCCGACTTCACGTGCAATCTCCCTTAGCGTCGTTTTTTCAACTCCTGTTTTGTCAATCATACGAATACATGCTTCAGCAATTATTTTCTTACGTTCATAGTGGTCTACTACTTTCGGCACAACAAATCCATCCTCTTGATTTTATTAATACAAATGTATTAAAATAAACATTATAAGTCAAATGACCAAAAAAGGCGGTTCTTATGTCAACCTTGCTTGAATATATTATCGTTTTTGCCTTAAGTACCCTTCCATTTTCGGAATTTATCATTTCAATCCCAACAGGCATTATCATCTTTAATCTAAACCCTATTATCGCAACAGCGGTTGCCATTGCTGGCAACCTATTAAGTGTTGTCGTGTTTGTTTTTCTCGGAAGCCAAATCCGGCTGTTCATCAACCGATTTAAGAACCCTGACCGCCCACCTAAAAAACGAAATCCGAAGTTCAAGAAATTCTACGACCGTTACGGCGTGGCTGGTCTTTCGTGGCTAGGATCCACCTCCTTAGCAGCCAATTAACTGCAACAGCCATTGTATCCTTTGAAGACTCAAAAGCAGCTGCAACGTATTACGTAAGCGTTGCTGTCATTACACTCTCCATTGTCGTCGCTGTTCTTTCGGTTGTAGCTGATGAATGGCTCGCATCGATGCTCAATCTGTAAGCTTATTTTTCAGTTTGCTCGTTTAACCGTTTAACCCGGCGCCATTGGAAAACGAGGTCAATGACAGACACAAAAACGATGAGCCAAAAGATTTCATTTTCTGGTGAAATGCCCATTTGTGATTGGCCGCCAATCACATCGAGGAAGAAAATAAGGCCTACAACGTATACCGTTAACACAAGTTGCGTCTTAAATCGGTATAACGGATCACTCGTGTCAATCGCTTTAACTTTGAACATGATAAAATAGATAACAATAATTGCGATGAACCAAATCACAATGGAAACGCCGCCGATGATCGGGATCTCTGGAAAGGAATCTCCGACTAGCATAAGTGTAAATACGATGAGTATAAGTGTGTGCATGAGTATGTTTTTCATGTTGCGAGACTCCTTTTCCGCGCAAAAGTCGGTGCAAGCACCGACCTTTACGCAAATCGCTTTCTTTTTGATGATGCGGGAATCTTTAGCTCGTCGCGATATTTCGCTACTGCGCGTCTAGAAACTTTCACACCTTGTTCTGTATGAAACCGGTCCGTAATCTTTTGGTCGGATAATGGCTTCATTTTATCTTCTTCATTAATCCATTGTCTAATCGCTTGCTTAAGAACTGTTGAAGACGTTTCATCGCCACCAGTGTTTGCCAATCCTTTACTAAAGAATGCCTTTAACTCGAAGCACCCTTTCGGTGTTTGCATGTACTTGGCTGTTGTTGTCCTTGACACTGTCGATTCATGCACGTCCGCTCGTTCCGCAACGTCGCGAAGCGTCATCGGCTTTAAGTTACCTGAAGAAAGAAACTCCTGCTGGAAATCAACAATTGCCTCTGTCACAAGTCGAACCGTCTGCTGACGTTGATCAATGCTTTTTAAAAGCCAAACGAGTTGCTTATACTTCTGATGGGCGTATTCCACCGCTTCTTGATCAGATTGATTTTTCTTTTCGAGGAGGTTACGGTACTGCTTGTTCATCCGAATGCGAGGCAACGACTCATCATTAAGCTGAACGGCCCACCTTCCGTCTTGCCACTCCACATATACGTCGGGTGAGATAAACTTCGGGCTCTCTCCACCTACCCCTTGGGCTGGCCAAGGCTTAAGGCTTGAAATGCAGTCTTGAACGCTTTGCAGCTCTTGTAGCGTCACGCCAAGTTCTTCACTTAACCGCTTCCATTTCTTTTCAGCAAACGTTTGCAAATGATGCTCGACGATTACTTCAGCTAGCGCATGCTCTTCAGGAAGTGATTGCAGTTGCAAAAGCAACGATTCCGCAAGTGATCTTGCGCCAATACCTACAGGTTCAAACCCTTGCAAGATGTAGAGAGCATTCGCATAATCTGTCTCACTCATTCCAACTTCTGAAGCGCCGTTCCAATCTCCGATTCGTAAATATCCTTGTTCATCTACATTGTATATCAAGTATGTTACCTGATCGTATACTTGTGTGGACACATCTTGATGCTGAAGCTGATCAAACAACATCGTCGTGAGTTCTTCACCACTTGCTTTAATTTGTTCAAGATAAGAATCTCTTTCTCTCATTTCGCCACCACCGTCTTCCCGGTCTTGCCACATGACGGGTGCATCGTAAGCGATTGGCTCGTCTCGTTTGGAGTCAATTACTTCGAGTAGTGGGTTCTCTAATGCCTGTTCCTCAATGTATTCTGACAATTCGAGCGATGAGTACTGCAACAGCGAGATGGCTTGGCGAAGTTGCTGCGTCATGACAAGTTTCATTGTCTGTTGTTGAAACAATCCCATCTCCAAGTTCACTACACGCCGCCCCCTCTAATAAAATATGTCTAAATAATGAACGTTACAATTATTATACGCTACATTAAGAAATCACGCTAGATGCGTTTGAATCACACGCATTTCGGAAATCATATAAGAGTGCATGTGTTGAATCGGACATTTTCATTTGACCTTTATTGACCAATGCGGTAAGATATATGCAGATATTCCAAGGGAGGTTTGATGATGAACTTAATTCCTACAGTTATTGAACAAACAAATCGCGGAGAGCGTGCGTATGATATTTATTCGCGCTTGTTGAAAGACCGCATTATTATGCTTGGGTCTGGCGTTGATGATAACGTAGCAAACTCAATCGTTGCGCAAATGCTTTTCCTACAAGCTGAGGACCCAGATAAAGACATCTCTTTATACATTAACAGTCCCGGCGGCTCAATTACTGCCGGTATGGCCATTTACGATACAATGCAATACATTACGCCGAAGGTATCCACAATTTGCATCGGTATGGCTGCTTCAATGGGTGCATTCTTGCTTGCTGCTGGAGAAAAAGGCCAACGCTTTGCACTGCCAAACAGTGAAATCATGATTCACCAACCACTCGGTGGTACACAAGGTCAAGCTTCTGATATCGAGATTCATGCTCGTCGCATTATTGAAATGCGTGAAAAGCTCAACACCATTCTTTCTGAGCGTACAGGTCAACCTCTTGAAGTCATTCAAAAAGATACCGATCGTGATAACTTCATGACAGCAGACGCTGCAAAAGACTACGGTCTTGTCGATCAAATCTTTGAAAAGAACGGCCAACCAGGTAAATAAAGCATTCTCACGCACGGCACGCGCCGTGCGTGTTTTTTTATGAGAGCGAATTTCATAAAGAAGCAAAGTGTAGGCCTCATAAAACAGACACGTTGCACATGAGTTTGGGGGCGCCACACGCAACTTAGCCCCTCTGCACGGAACAGAACGGCGCGAGGCTCTATTTTTGTGTCGGACAGAACCTTGTACGGAACAGAATTGCGCAGGGCTCTATTTTTGTGCCGGACAGAACCCTTGTACGGAACAGAATTGCGCAGGGCTCTATTTTTGTG
>NZ_BAWZ01000038.1:0-43373 GCF_000698105.1 Geomicrobium sp. JCM 19037
CATTGGCAAGGTTGATCCTTATTTTGACCGGGCAAACGGTCGACTTTATATGACGACGTATGAAGGTGTGGGCGAAAACGACATGGTCGTTTCCGCCCTTGAGAAATTCGCCCAATCGCTCGGTGCGCGGGAATTGACGATTACGACAGCGGAGCGCTAGTCGTAGTCGTTTTTTTTAGATCGATCATAATAAATCCAAAGAAACAAGACGAGTGCAACGACGGCAATGAGGGAGAGCGCAAAGTAAAGGTTGCTATAAATCGAATGAGGTCCGTGAGGATTCAACGGGTTAATTGAATACGTCACGCTCGTAGTGTCAAGCAAGCTCCCGAAAATTGCACTGCTAAACGCACCCGATATGAAGTTACATAAGTTAAACAGCCCCATGCCAATGCCTGTCGTTTGCCGATCAAGCAATGTGGATAGAAGGTTTGCGGTTGCACTTTGCAGCAGTGGAAAACCGATGTATGCGACAAATACAGCTGCTGCAACGAGCCATAAGGAGAAGCCGGTAAACACGCTAATTAGAAATACGCCGATGGAAATGACGATGAGGCGATTCTTAGTACATACACACTTCCGCGCCGGTCAATGACCATACCTCCGTAGCGACCGAGAATTCCTGCAGCCATTGCCCCTGGGAACAGCACCATGCCGATGCCAATCGTAGTTGTGTCATAAAGGTCACGCATCATAATCGGCAATACAAAGATGAGCCAAACATCACACTCGTACCGAAAAAACTTGTGAGTAAGGTGATGGCGTATTTTCGATTTTTGAGTAATGCCGGGTCGATAAACGGCACGTCGCTTCGATTAAGATGAAAAGCGAGTATTAAAAACGACAAGATCGATACAAACAGTAATGACCAGACGAACAACGTGACAAATAGCAGTAACGT
The DNA here is from genome assembly GCF_000698105.1 of Geomicrobium sp. JCM 19037. Classification (NCBI taxonomy): domain Bacteria; kingdom Bacillati; phylum Bacillota; class Bacilli; order Caryophanales; genus Geomicrobium; species Geomicrobium sp. JCM 19037. The sequence continues at coordinate 902 of NZ_BAWZ01000038.1, forward strand.
CGAGACAAATACCGAGACGAGGATTGCACCAATGTAATCAATTTTTTGGAATTGTACACGCTCGTCAGGCAACCATTTGCGGAATAACGGAATGGCTAAGCAAGCCGTCGCCGGCACGAGGAACAAGTATCGCCATTCAAGCACCCCACCAATCATGCCACCAGCAATGGGACCAATCCCTGAAGCAAAGGCACCGTTGACGAAATAATCCCGAACACTTTCCCTCGATCGGTATCAAAATAGCGAGACGGAATGATAAAGCCAAGGCTGGGATAGCGGCGCCACCTAGAGCTTGGAGAATGCGAGCGGCGAGTAGTGTTCCGTAGTTGGGCGATAAAAACCCGAGCACGGATCCGAGCGAGAATAGAAGAATTCCAACTGTAAGTAACGTCTTTAACGGCACCATGTCCGCAAGCTTTCCGTACATGACCGACCCAATCGCATATACGAGAATGTAACCAGTCATTACCCAACTGACTTGCGAAGGCAAGAGCCCGAACGTTTCGGCTATATCGGGAATGGTTACGTTAAACATCGTTCCATTAATCACAGTAAATGTAAGTAAAATCGCGAGTAAGAGTACAAGTTTTTTCTTTCTTTGACTATCCATAATTCCACCTCTTCATCATCATGATACCGCTTTCTGAAGAGAAGAACACGGAAAACATTTCGTAAATCAAAATAAAAGGCATGAGTGTGGTTATGAACGCCCTGTCGTCTGCGCTCTAGTTCCTCGTTGCCCACTGAAAAAACAGCAATTTTCCCGAAACTATATGAGTTGAACGAAAGAAATTCACTGAATCGGATGACCGAGATCGGTCTTTACGGGCAAACGCTACGTATTGTCTGTTGAAGTTCATCTCACGTCGACACTGCAAGGGTTGCGGGCAACATGGAAAACGTTTGCCAAAAGGTAAAAAGACGTGACTGATGGTCACCACCTGGCACAAGCATGTGATGACCTCTTACTTAAGTGACAATCCAGCCCGCAAACTGGGCACTTTCAGCCCTCAACGGTCACATATATCGCGATTTGTGACCGTTGACTCCGTTTATGTGCGCATCCGCGTTTAAAACGATGACTTTTCCTTTCCAAACTGTCACAAATATGAACTTATGAGACATTTGGGCTTCTTTTTCTACACCTTAGCCAGTAGGCAGAAAAGTAAACCGTGTTGTCCTTATGCTCTGGAGTACATAGAAAACACGGTGGTCGTCTTTTGACCACCGATGTTGCACTTATAGTCCGGACTGCATAGAAAACACGGTGGCTGTCTTTTAGCCACCGATGTTGCCTTGTGCTCTGGAGTACAACTATCCTCCTCCATTGGAAAGCAACAATCAACTGTGCAAATCAGGAAAAGGCTTAGCGCAGATTTGTTCAACTTGAGCAGAGTTTTGCCCCGCGCCATACAAAAACCCCGTCCAAACACTTGTGTTTAGACGGGGTTTATCATTATTTCTGTTTCAGGTTGCCTGTGCTTTGAATATAACGATGTTCTCTGTTTTCTCGCTATCAATATCAGAAACAAAGGCAGGTCCTTCGAACGTACCTTCGCTCGTTTCGAATTTAAAGTCAAAGGTTTTCTTAGAGCTGACGGCATCAAAGATCAAGTTCTGCTCATCAACTGCGTGAAATACGCCGTTCCATTGATCATTTTCTGTTACGTTTAATTCTCCTGTGCGAAATGTAATGGCTTTGCCACCATCCATATATAGTGCATCTACTTTCATGAATTGTTTCCTCCTTCATTGTCGCTACAAGGAGTGTTCCCGGCATGTCCATCGTTAAAACATAAAAATATTGGTCTAGACAACTAGAAGTCATAGTGATATGTTACAAGAAAAGAGGTGAGAGCGTTGCGGGAAGTAATTCTAGCGGGATTGAATGTCGTTTCGGATGGTTTGTTTATGGACAACGCGTATATTCACATGCGTAACGGCAAGATTGTTTATGTTGGTAAGAACGACAAAACGAGTTTTCCTGCACATATTCCGGTCCGCACGTATGATGACGATACGACAGCGTTGCCAGGATTCATTGACGTGCACATTCACGGTGGCTACGGTGTCGATGTGATGGACGCAACCGAAGACGTGTTCACAACCCTCGGAGAAAAATTGCCGACGGAAGGAACGACCGCCTATTTAGCGACAACGATAACGAGCAGTAAGGCTCGAACTGTACAAGCGCTCCAGCAGTGTGCCCAGTCGGTGAAAAAGCTTGGGTCTGCTGAGTTACTAGGTGTGCATTTAGAGGGCCCGTTTATTCACCCTGACAAGCGTGGCGCTCAACCGCTCCAGCATATAGAACGTGCAGACGTAGAGATGTTTGCAGAGTTCCAACGAGCTGCCGACGGTACAATCCGGATCGTTACGCTCGCCCCCGAGATCGAAGGCGCAAACAAACTTTTGCAAAAATGCAACGATGAACGAGTGATCGCATCGATTGGACATACGACCGTTGATTACGAAACGTTGGAGCAACTTGTTCAAGATAAACCGATGCACGTGACTCATTTGTACAATGCCATGCCAGGACTGCACCACCGGGCGCCAGGTGTCGTCGGGGCAGCGTTTACGTTCCCTTCATTAAAAAGTGAATTGATTGTTGACGGGATGCATAGCAAGGCAGGAGCGGTGAGGAGCGCATTTCAAGCCATCGGTTCGGACCGTTTGTTCTTAATTACCGATTCGATGCGCGCGAAAGGAATGCCTGATGGCGATTATGATTTAGGGGGACAAACGGTACGTGTGCACGGTGAGAAAGCGACGCTTGAAGACGGCACGTTGGCAGGCAGTGTTTTGCGAATGAACGATGCTGTTCGGCTCATGCGCACGTTTACGGATGCATCGTGGGAAGACGTTGCCAAGATGACGTCTTGGAACCAAGCAAAAGCGCTGAACATCTCTAATAGAAAAGGAAACGTTGCGGCGGGCTTTGATGCCGATGTTGTGCTGTTTGGGCAAGACGTGCTGCAAGAGACTTGGTGCGCGGGACAATTGCGATTTGAGGAGGGGTCAAAATGAACGTATATGTGATGAAAGATTATGAAGAAATGAGCGGAGCAGCTGCCGAACAAATCGCAAAAAAAATGCTCCACAATCCTAAAATTGTGTTAGGTTTAGCCACTGGCGGCACACCTGAAGGGATGTACCGCTATTTAGTTGAAAAATATTACCGGAGAGAGTTATCTTTTCAACATGCGACGACGTTTAATCTCGATGAGTATATCGGTCTTAACGATGACCACCCACTAAGCTATCATGCGTATATGAAGAAGCACTTGTTTGACCATGTGGATGTGCGTACAGACCACACCCATCTGCCAAATGGAAAGGCTCGTGACATTGAACAAGAATGTCTGAACTATGAGCAGCAGATTCAGTTGAGCGGAGGAATTGACTTGCAAATACTCGGTCTCGGGCACAACGGACACATCGGCTTTAATGAACCGAATACGTCTTTTGATTCTCGAACGCATCGCATCGAACTCGATGAGCAGACGCGAGAAGCGAATGCCCGTTATTTTGACACATTAGAAGAAGTGCCAAGCGAAGCAATTACGATGGGCATCTCGACAATTTTAGAAGCAAAAGAAATTCTCGTTCTCGTCTCTGGGGCGGATAAAGCAGAAGCAGTACGAAAAATGATCAGTGAGGCGCCAAATCCAAACCATCCAGCGACAGTATTGCAAAACCACCCGAATGTGACGCTATTTATTGACGAAGCAGCCGCTGTGGAGTTGGATGAAAGTATGGCGACGAAGTGATGATTGATAAACAATCGAAAATCCCCATCTATTATCAACTCGAACAAAGCATGAAAGAGCAAATTCAGGAAGGCGAGTTAGAAGAACACGAAGTTTTACCTCCTGAACGAGAGATTGCTGAGCGTTATAGCATTAGTCGCATGACCGTTCGCCAAGCGTTAAACAACCTCGTCCAAGAAGGCATCTTGTACAGGCAACAAGGCAAAGGCACGTTTGTAAGTGCCAAAAAATGACGCACGTATGAAAGATTTAACGAGTTTTACCGAAGAGATGCGCGAGCGGGGCTTCTCACCAGGCAGTCACTTTCTTGCTTTTGAAGAGGTTAGCGCTCCGAGCGAGGTGACCATACAACTAAGCGTGGCAGAAGGTGCAAAAGTTGTTCAAATTAAACGAGTCCGCCTCGCAAATGAAGAACCGATGTGCATCGAAACGGTGTGGATTCCGCGATCCCTTTTTCCTACACTAAAAAAAACCGACGTCGAGTCGTCATTTTATTCGGCGGTAGAGCGTGCAGGTTTCGAGATTGTCTCTGCAGAGCAATCGTTCGAAGCGAGTGTAGCTACAAGACAGGAAGCGAAACGTCTCGGTATTTCTGAAGGCAGCGTCGTGATGAGAATGAAACAAACATCATACCTAGAAACAGGAGAAGCTTTTGAGTTTGTCGATTCTGTGTACAGAGGCGACCGTTATACGTTTTTCCAGACACTATCCCGATAGAAATAAGCCTTCCGCATCTTTGGCGGGGCTTATTTTTTTGATAAAGTGAATCAAGAATTGTTCAACAGTGAACGATTCGTGACATACGCTGAAAGTGAAGCAAATCTTCTTTTGTTACTCACTGGCATCATGTAAAATAAAATAAAAAGCCAACGAAGTATGTGCTGTGTTATGATAGGAGAATGAGCGTCGTCTGCACGCATGCTTTAACAATAGAATGGGGCGTAATAACGTGTTTATAGATATTCATGGAAAGCAGGTTCATTTCCATTGCTCGGGCGAAGGAAAAGACGTCCTGCTCCTTCACGGTTGGGGAGCCAATATTCAAGCCTTTGGCCCAGTTCATCGAAACCTTGAACAACATTTTAAAGTATGGTCCATCGACCTTCCCGGATTTGGAGAAAGTGAAGAGCCACCAAAGCCTTGGGGTTCAGATGACTTTGCGAAAATGCTTAGAGAATTTATACTGAAACAAAACATAGAAGATCCAATTTTGATCGGTCATTCCAATGGTGGGCGTGTATCGATCCGCTATGCGTCTGAACATCCGGTAAACAAAGTCATTCTCGTTGACAGTGCCGGTGTGAAACCGAAACGCAAACTGAACTACTATATGAAAGTCTATTCATTTAAAACGGCAAAGAAAATACTGAGCTTACCGGGCCTTCGATCACGTAAAGAAGAGATTCTCTCTAGTATGAAGAAAAAGGTCGGCTCAACCGATTATCAAAACGCATCCGGGGTGATGCAACAGACACTCGTGCGGGTTGTCAATGAAGATTTGCAGCATCTTATGCCAAAGGTCACGGTCCCAACCCTACTCGTATGGGGGAGAAGGATGATGACACTCCTGTTTCCGACGGTGAAAAGATGGAGAAGTTAATTCCTAACGCTGGACTGGTCGTCCTTAAAGGTGCAGGGCATTTTTCATACCTCGATAACCTCCAAGAGTTTTTGATTGTCATTAATCATTTCCTCGAAAAAGACAAGGAGGCCATCTAAACATATGGAAAGTCTGCTCATCCTACTACTTGCCATTGCCTGGGCATTATACACAATCATCCGTGTGAAACGGAATGTCCATATGTTGCAGCTCAACTCATATCGTAATGAACGTTATTTCCGCTGGATGAAAGGAAATACAAAGAAAGCATTTCGCTTATGGGATTTGTTGCCACTCTTGTCTTTGATCGCACTGCCGCTCTCTGAAAACATATCCTTTTACGTGATTGCTGCTTGGGCAATTATCGTGTTTGCATCATTGACTGCACTGCGCCCTCAGACTGAAGAGAAGAAAAAGCTCGTCTATACATCAAGAGTGAAGCGACTGTTAACGGCCATTGGTCTCGTTTACTTGCTCATCTTTTTAGGTGCGTTCTGGTGGAGCGCTGGTGGCACGTTTACGATGGGTCTATTCATTGCAATCCTTGCGGTTGCAACATTTCTTGCGTACTTTATCGTCATGGTGGCGAACGTCATTACGATGCCGATTGAGTTACAAATTAACCAATATTACTTCCACGATGCCGAGCGGATCGTACGTGACATGCCGAACTTAGAAGTCATTGGGGTAACTGGAAGTTACGGGAAAACGAGTACGAAGCATATCCTAAAAGCGGTGCTCGCAAGCAAATATAATGTGTTAATGACACCTGAAAGTTACAACACAAAGATGGGCGTCACGCGGACCATTCGTGAACAATTAAAGCCGTACCACGATCTTTTTATTGCTGAGATGGGTGCCAAGCAAGAGCACGACATTGAAGAAATCTGTACACTCGTTAACCAGAAATACGGGATCGTGACGGCGATCGGTGAACAGCATCTTGAGACATTTAAGACGTTGGAAACAATTAAGAAAACGAAGTTTGAGCTTGTTGAAACACTGCCGCACGACGGGACGGCATTTTTGAATAAAGATGACGACAACATCCGCGCGTATCCGCAAGTGAATAGTGTACGCACGATGTATTACGGAATCGATGCTGAAGACTTACACTACCGGGCGACGAATATCACGTATTCAGGTAAAGGAACGACGTTTACTGTCGAAAAATATGACGGAACGAGTGTTGAGATTCAAACGAAACTGCTCGGGCGTCACAACATTTATAATATCCTTGCTGCGGTTGCCATTGGTGCGGAGAAGAATATTCCGCTTGACGTCATTGCCCGCGCGATTAAAGGTGTTGCCCCTGTTGCGCATCGACTTGAACTGAAACGAACGAGCGATACACTCACGATTATTGATGACAGTTTCAACTCGAACCCATCAGGATCAAAGATGGCAGTAGAAGTTCTCGGATACATGCCCGAGAAGAAAATATTGATTACGCCAGGGATGATCGAACTTGGCGATCGTGAATATGAATTGAATAAACGTTTGGCAACGCATGCTGCAGATGTGTGTGATTACATTATCCTTGTCGGTAAAAAGCAGACCATCCCGCTACAAGATGGACTTCAAGAAGCGGGGTATTCAGAAGACAAGTATTATGTCGCGTCGAATTTGCAAGATGCACTCGCGAAGATGCGAGACGTGACGGCCACGGAACCTTCCGTCGTTCTGTTAGAGAATGACTTGCCGGACACATTTGAAGAGTAAGACTGAACGGAGATGAATGCGATGAAAACCAGAGTAGGTGTTTTTTTCGGCGGGATTTCTGTAGAGCATGAAGTGTCGGTCATTTCAGGACTCCAAGCCATTCATGCGATGGACACGGACCGTTATGAACCGGTTCCGATCTATATTAGTAAAGACCGCACGTGGTATACAGGGGAATCACTGCTTGATATTGAAGCGTACAAAGACTTGAAGAACCTTTTGCAAGAATCAACGGTCGTCACACCGATTGCCGCAGAAAATGGTGGCATCATTTTGCAAAAGTTGCCTGTACCACGATTTGGCAAACGCGAAGCGGGTCAAATTGATGTCGCGTTTCCAGTTCTCCACGGAACATTCGGCGAAGATGGGGTTTTGCAAGGGTTATTTGAACTCATGAACATCCCATATACCGGTTGTGACGTTGGGGCTTCTGCGGCGGGTATGGACAAAATCACGATGAAGCAAGTTCTTCGTAATGAAGGATTGCCTGTGCTCGATGACGTATGGTTTATGGGCGCGAATGATGAAGACATGGAGGCCGTTGTTACCCAAGTCGAAGAGAAGTTGGGATACCCGGCGATTGTCAAACCCGCGAACCTCGGTTCCAGTGTTGGCATTGGAATTGCTAGAAACCGCACATCGCTAGAGACCGCTGTAGAAGAAGCATTAGAATACGCCAGTAAGCTCGTCATTGAACCCCTCATCGGGGAACTAAAGGAGATTAACTGCTCAGTTCTCGGAGACACAGAGCACGCTGAAGCGTCGGTACTCGAAGAAGTATTAAAGACAGAAGAAATCCTTAGCTATGCAGATAAATATCAAGGCAGTTCAAACGGCGGCAGTAAATCAAGTGGAGGTTCAAAAGGGACGAGTGGCGGAATGGAAAGCACCGATCGCATCATTCCTGCTCCGGTTTCTGATGAACGCACAGAAGAAATCCAATCACTAGGAGTGCGCACATTCAAAGCCCTCGGTTGTGGTGGCGTATCGCGCATCGATTTCATGATCGATGAAACGACCGACTCCGTCTACGTGAATGAAATTAACACAATTCCAGGGTCCCTTTCCTTCTACTTGTGGGACCTGCCGGCAAAGACTTTCAGACACTCACACATGACATGATCCAGCTAGCATTAAAACGCCAGCGCGATCGCGAACGCCTCACCTTTTCCATTGATTCCAACCTGTTCTCCTTGCAAGGCGGCGGTGGTGGAAAAGGCGGAAGCAAAGGTGGAAGTAAGAAATAAGCACGATGAAAAATATAAAAAGCGACACCCCCAGTCATTGTTCATGAATGGGGGTGTCGCTTTTGTACGATGTTATTTAACATGGACGAGCGGGGGTTCGATTGGGAGGGCGCGTTCTCATGGTAAGATTCTCTCCGCATTGCCCGCATTTTAGGCTGAAATCGTACCATTGGGCTTTCTATTGTAAGATTTGCAGTAATATCCCTCATAAATTAAGAGAAACCTTACCACAGTTGATTTAATGGGAGATTTTTACCTCAGGCGCTTTCAAACGAGAGTTAAAATATAAAGGAGCATATTGTTGTACGACAAGAAGCCTCCAAGCATAACTCAACAAGTAGGCATGGTTTAAACTTACGTATTTGAAGGAATAGTGATTGGACGGAGGTGCTCACAATGAAACAAATACGACTAAAAGAACGACCGGTTGGTGTTCCAACCGAAAATACCTTTTATTTTCATGAAGCGGAAGTTCAAAAGCCAAAGGACGGAGAGGTGTTACTAAAAACACTGTATCTTTCCGTCGATCCATATATGCGTGGCAGAATGTCATCAGCCAAGTCTTACGTTGAACCTTTTCAAGTTGACGAACCGCTTAACGGTGGCATCGTAGCTGAAGTCGTGGAGTCAAAGTCAGAAGGGTTAGCCGAAGGTGACGTCGTCACAGGTTCCCTCAATTGGGCTGAATACAACACAACAGCAGGGAAGAATGTTCGCAAGCTACAACTTGCCGGCGCCCCTGCTTCACATGCCCTTGGCGTGCTCGGGATGCCAGGACTCACCGCCTATTTTGGCATGTATGAAATCGGTGCACCCAAAGCTGGCGAAACCGTCGTCATCTCTGGTGCTGCTGGAGCTGTCGGCTCTGTAGCTGGCCAATTAGCCAAGAAACAAGGCGCTCGCGTCATTGGCATTACTGGTTCCAAAAAGAAGCAAGACTACCTAAGCTCCATCGGTTTTGATGCGACCATCAATTATAAAGAAGACAATTTGGAGCACGCGCTCGATGAACAGTGTCCAGATGGCATTGACGTCTACTTCGAAAATGTCGGCGGAGAAATCAGTGATCATATCTGGCCAAGATTAAACACCTTTGCCAGAGTACCCGTTTGCGGTGCTATATCCGCCTACAACAACACAAAAAAAGAAGAAAACTTCGGACCTCGTGTCCAATCCTTCCTGATTAAGTCGAGAGTGAAGATGCAAGGATTTCTCGTTGCTGACTTCGCTGACAAATATAAAGAAGCTTACCAAGCACTAGCCGAAGGGCTAAAAAACGGAGATATTCAGTTTGAAGAGACCATTCATGAAGGTTTTGAAAACGTACCCCGTGCCTTCCTCGGCCTCTTTGAAGGCGAGAACATCGGGAAACAACTCGTCAAAGTAGCCGAATAAAAAGATTGACTATCTGACGGATGTCCAATATTGGACATCCGTTTTTTAAATGGGGGGGAGTGATCGCGGGAGGCCCGGACATGTGAAACTTCGAGGATGTATACGTGGATGGGGTGGGGATTGCTCGCCCGAACATCTCCGCATCATTTTGGTAATAACTAGGAGATCCGCGATCTAGATCACGCCCGAAACGATCTAGATCGCATTAAAAAAGTGGATTTTACCAGAAACTGGGCGATCTAGATCGTTTTCCTGGTGATCTAGATCGTTTTTCACGAATTTCAACACCGGCGGTGGCGATGGATGTTCATTTTTGGGAATTTATAGGAGATCTGCGATCTAGATCGATTTAGAACACCGCAGTTTACATCAGACTAGGCAATCTGTGAACGTTCGTTTCTCCATCGAACTTCCCCCTGTTTACCCAAATAAACCTCAAGAGCTAGCAACTATCGGCACCCAAGGTGCCGAAAATAAACCGAACTTTCATCGGCATGGCTCATGCCGATTGCATGTTGGCATTTGAATGTGAAGGGTGAGTGACTTTCTTTCACCTCACGCTAATGTCATATATGGGTAAGTAATCATATAGACCGTTTTCTGCCGCCCACCCACATCGCTTCAACCTCACTCACTGCACTAAAAGGTCTTTAAAGTGCTGGGCGGCCCGGGAGATGTGGCGGTCTTTCGGGGTGATTAATGCGGTGGTGGTCGTCACATGGCAATCTGTAATTCGGTAGATGGAGAAGTTATCTTTAGAGAATGTAGACAAGACAGCTTCTGGAAGCATAATTCCCCCTAATCCACTTTCGACGAGCGTGAGTAATGTTGTCGCATCCGGGGATTCACAAATGTAATTTGGTGTGAGTCCGTGATGTTTGAAGGCTTCGTGTACGAGCTCATATATGCCAATGCCTTTTACGCGATGCAGGGCGAAAAGCGGTAATCCGGCAATTTCTTTCATTGTCACGGTTTGTCTGTTTGTCGCAATCCATTGATGTTTTGCTGTGATAAAATAAAAGGGTTCTTCTTCATCCAATGGTGTGAAATGTAGTTGGTCTTGTGGATGAGGAGAACGGACGAGAGCGACGTCAATCTCGCGATCATGTATCGAAGCGGCTAACTGAAAAGGGTCTCCTGAAAGGATTTGAATATGTACGTTTGGCCACTGTTCATGAAAGAAGCGAATGGTCGCTGGTAAATGATGAAGGCATGATTTCACACACCCAATTTGAAGTGTGCCTCGTAATCCTTCGCCTGTATCTTTGACGATGTCGACGACGTCATCAAATTCTTTAAGCAGTTCAATGCCCCGCTCGTACAATAGTTCCCCTGCCTCTGTTGGCAGAATTTTTTTCCTACACGGACGAGCAGTTGTGTGCCCATTTCTTTCTCTAAACGTCGGATTTGTTGACTAAGGGGCGGTTGCGCCATGTTGAGTTTTTGGGCAGCGGTCGTTATTTGTCCTTCTTGTACGACAGTGACGAAATAACGGACGTGTCTAATTTCCATATTATCCCATCCTATATGTTATTAATATATTTGATTATTATAATTATATTATATAAGTTTGTATAGCTGTGATACAATTCTGAACACAAACGTAAGGAGGAGATTCCACGATGGAAATTACGAAAACAGAAAAATTATATACGAGTGCGGATGCAATGCTCGAAGCGTTCAAAGAGATGGGTGTTTCATATATTTTTGGAAACTTTGGAAGCGATCATCCGGCCATTATTGAAAGTCTCGCCCATTTTAAGCAACAAGGCATCTCAATGCCTGAAGTCATTATTTGTCAGCATGAGATGGTGGCTCTCAGTGCCGCTCATGGGTACGCACAAGTGACAGGTGAGCCACAAGCCGTCATTATACATGTGGATTGCGGCACACAAAATCTTGGCGGAGCCGTACATAATGCAGCTAAAGGAAGAATACCGGTCATTATTTTTGCTGGAATGTCACCGCTTACACAAGAAGGTGAGTTGCCTGGTAGCCGCAATGAATACATTCATTGGCTCCAAGATGCCCATGATCAGTCAGGGATTGTACGAAACTATGCAAAGCACGCTTACGAAATTCGCACTGGGAAAAATATTAAACAAGTGATGCACCGTGCGAAGCAGTTGGCTGTGAGTGATCCGCAAGGTCCAGTCTACCTAACAGCGGCGAGAGAAGTATTAGAAGAATCAAGCGAACCGGTGAGCCTTAATCATTCAAAGTGGAAGGGTCTCGCCCCCCAAGCAGTTGCTAAAGAAAAGCTCAATGACATGGTTGAGAAATTAACGGCAGCAGAACGGCCGCTTATTGTAACTTCTTATATCGGTAGACAAGAAGAGTCGGTGCATGAACTCGTGAAACTAGCAGAAGCGCTAAGCATTCCTGTGCTTGAATCTGCACCGAGTCGGATGAATTTCCCAGCAGAGCACCCGCTACACGTAGGTTATCGTTGGAATGAAAGTTTTGAAGACCCTTATGTAACGACAGCGGATGTGATTCTCGTTATTGATAGCGACGTACCGTGGATTCCTTTAACGAACCGTCCTCAAGAAGATGCTGATATTTATTATATTGATATGGATCCACTCAAGGAAACGACACCACTATGGTATTTTCCTTCCAATGAATTTATTAAAGCTGACAGTCTTGTATTCTTAAAGCAGGTGAATGAGCAAGTTGCGCGGACAGAATTAAACTATGAAAGAATCACTGCCCGACATGAAGCCGTTATGAAACACCATGAGACAACGCGTGAGGCTTGGAAACAAAAAGAAGTCGTATCAAGTGATGGAAGAATTACACCTGAGCTCCTATCGGCAAAGCTACGTGAAGTTCTAGATGAAGACGCTATTGTCATGAGTGAAGCGATTACCAACTTTACGACTGTGAATCAGCATATTCCACGTTCACTACCTGGTTCGTACTATAGCCTAGGCGCGAGTTCTTTAGGTTGGAACGGTGGTGCGGCAGTCGGTGCGAAACTTGCTTCACCAAACCGTCTCGTCGTGAGCTTAACTGGAGATGGATCGTATGTATTTAGCAATCCAACGCCAGTGCATTGGATGTCGAGAAAATATGACGCGCCGTTTTTGACGGTTATTTTCAACAACGAACAGTGGAATGCACCGAAGTTCTCCACATTAGGTGTTCACCCCGAAGGTGTTGCGCATGAAACAAATCAATTCTGGACAATGTTTGACCCGAGTTCGAATTTATCAGGAGTTGCAGAAGCAGCTGGCGGCGCCTATGCAGTATGTGTCAACGATGCAGACGAACTGAGCCAAGCGTTAACTGAAGCGATTAACGTTGTAAAAGGTGGAAGATCAGCTGTAGTCGATGTGCGTGTGACGGGACGTTAAAAAATTCAGATTGTTGCGCATAGGAGAACAACAGTGTTTGATGTTGTACAAGACTTCGCTACACTAAAATCAACGAAGAAAGGGGGCATTCAGGTGAAGGGTATGAAATGTAACCGCTTACTAGCCATTTCTAGTTTTGCATCATTTGTTTTGTTAGCTGGCTGTCAAACAGCAGAAACGAGTGGGGAGACGGTGAATGAGGTTGATCTTGCGTTTTCATCATTTATGCCAGGTCCTCACCCGCAGCATACGGATGTGTTTTATCCATTTATTGAAGAAGTAGAAGAAGCAACCGACGGCAGGGTGACGGGCACGTTGTACGCGGGCAATGCGTTGTCGAAAGCGGATCATCATTACGACTTAGTCGTCAATGGTGTGGCTGATATGTCCATTGCGCTACACGGGTATACGCCAGGGCGGTTTCCTGTAACCGGTGTCACCGAGCTGCCATTTATGGGAGAGAACGGCACAAAAGGAACGGAGATTTTGTGGTCACTGCATGAAAAGTACCCTGAAATCGAAGCTGAGCATGAAGGGGCGCGGGTAGGTTGGCTTTTCAAAAATGATCCTGCGCAAATTTTTACGACCGATACACCTATCCATTCACCTGAAGACCTTAAAGGGTTAAAAATACGGACCCCTTCCCCAGCAGCTCGGGACATTCTAGAGGCATACGGTGCCATTCCAGTGTCTATGCCGATGGGTGATGTATATGAAGGCATGCAACGTGGGGTCATTGATGGTGCGTTAGCACCGGCCTCGGTTGTGACAAACTTTCAGCTTGCAGATGTAACCGGATACATTACGGAAGGGAACTTTTACACGAGCAGCTTGTTTGTCGTCATTAACCCTGGAACATGGATGAACTGTCAACTGAAGATCAGGACTCACTCGAAGAAATTATGGGCGAAAACATGGCGATGAAAGCGGCTGAAGTGTATGACCATGATGGAGTTGAAGGCTTTATTGCCGCAGAGGAAGCGGGTGTTGAGATTTATACCATTCCAGAAGAGGAGATGGGTGTCTGGGAAGAACCGGTGCTTCCGCTCTATGAAGCATGGGTCGAAGATATGGAAGCGGACGGGTATGATGGTCAAGGAATTCTTGATGATGCGATCCGTTTAAGAGATGAGGGGCAGAGTAAGGTGCTCGACCGGACAATTTCTAGTTTTGAAACCGTAGTATTACAAATTAATAAATTTGCAGCGATTATCGCAGGCGTAATCCTGCTTGCGATGATGACGCTCACGTTTTTAGATGTTGTAGGTAGGTTCTTTTGGCAACCGATTACTGGTGCACATGAGCTAACGTATATGGCACTAGCGTTGATCGTATTTTTGAGCCTTGGGTTTACGCAAGTGAAAAAAGGACATATTTCTATAGATTTCCTCGTGGAGCGTTTCCCGAGACGTTTCCAAGCATGGTTATCACTCATTACTTACGGTGTGATGCTCGTCATCTTAGCGCTCATGACGTGGAAGACGTTCACGTACTCTGTGCAAATCTCTTCTACAGTAACGGGGGATCTAGGGTTGCCGGTATCTGCCTTCATAATTACCGGGGGCATAGGACTCGCGATATTTGTGCTCACCATCGTTCTTGATTTCTTGAAATCTGTCCGAGAGGTGGTCGGTCAAGATGAGTCCTGAGTTTATTGGTGTGATCGCCATCGTTGGTTTGTTCGTCTTGTTATTGTTGCGCGTACCGGTAGGGGTTTCACTACTTCTTGTCGGATTCTTCGGATTTTGGCAGTTACTCGACTTGGATGTTGCTCTAGCGCAACTGGGCATGAGTGCATTCGGAACGGCAAGCAACTACGGTTTAAGTGTGATGCCGATGTTTATTTTGATGGGGATGTTCCTTTCCTATAGTGGTTTGGCGAAAGACCTTTTCAAAGCAGTAAACAATTGGGGTGGGAAAGTGAACGGCGGGCTTGGCATGGCGACGATCGGCGCATCGGCGATCTTCTCCTCCATTTCCGGTTCTGTGAATGCGACAACCGCAACACTCGCAAAAGTCGCCATCCCTGAAATGAAATCGTATAAGTATCATCCGGGGTTAGCTCCGCATGTGTCGCAGCAGGCGGGACGCTCGGTGTTTTAATTCCGCCAAGTGTCATTCTCATATTGTATGGCATTTTAACGATGGAGCCGGTCGGTGAATTACTCATCGCGGGCGTCGTACCGGGGCTTCTGCTCACGATTACGTTTATGG
The DNA here is from genome assembly GCF_000698105.1 of Geomicrobium sp. JCM 19037. Classification (NCBI taxonomy): domain Bacteria; kingdom Bacillati; phylum Bacillota; class Bacilli; order Caryophanales; genus Geomicrobium; species Geomicrobium sp. JCM 19037. Next base: position 16,212 of record NZ_BAWZ01000038.1, read on the forward strand.
CAGTCGTCTATATTCAAGTGAAAAGAAAACCAGAACTTGCTCCGAGTACCGACTATGAGGTGAGCTGGAGAGAAAAGTTTCTCTCACTTTCAGAAATCTGGCCGTTTGCGATTATTTTCCTTATAAGTATGGGCGGTATTTACATGGGGTTCTTCACGCCGACCGAAGCCGGTGGCGTTGGAGCCATTAGTGCACTCGTCGTCGCTTTACTCACAAAAAAATTAGACTTCAAAAAATTGCTAGAGTCTGTTGATGAGACGTTGCGACTTACGGCGATGATTTTCTTAATTTTGATTGGCGCGGGCTTGTTTAGTCAGTTTTTAGCAATGAGTCAAATCCCTGCAGCGGCAACGTCTTTCGTAACCGGTCTAGACGTTTCCCCATTTGTCATTATTGCGATATTGCTCGTTGTCTATTTCTTGCTCGGGTTATTTCTTGAAGGTATTGCGATCCTCGTTTTGACGTTGCCGATTGTGTATCCAATCGTGACGGGACTTGGGTTTGACGGGGTTTGGTTTGGCATCATTATGGTGATGGTCTTTAACATGGGTGTCATCACACCACCGCTTGGAATTAGCGTGTTTGTCATTAACGGTGTCGTTCGCGATATTCCTGTGCAGACGATCTTCCGAGGTGTCGTACCGATGTTAATTGCGATGGTTATATTTACAGCGGTTCTCGTTATGTTCCCACAAATAGTACTTACACTACCGAATCTAATGCAGTAGCTAATTAAAAGAGAGGCGGGATTAGCCAATGGAAAATTACGAACAGTACGCGAAAAGTTACACGAACGGAGAATGGGTAGCCGGGGGTAGTGACCGCTCGTTTGATAACGTAAACCCTTATAACGATGAAGTGATTGCGAGCATTCCACTAGCAACAAAACAACAACTAGAGCAAGCTTTTGAGGCGGCAAAACATGCACAAAAATCTTGGGCCAAAACGCCAGCAGACGAACGAAAAGTATACATCGAAAAGGCAATTGAATACTTCAAAGACAACAAAGACGAAATTGTACTTATGCTTTCCAAGGATACCGGAGGTTCTGTCTTAAAAGCGAATGTAGAATTCGGCCTCACGATGGAAATTCTCGAAGAGTCATTAAACTATGTTCACGAATTGGAGCATGTGCACGAAGTGTCTAATCATGTTCCGGGAAAAAAGAGCAAAATATACCGGACACCTCTCGGTGTTGTGGCGTCCATTTCACCGTTTAATTTCCCAATGAATTTGTCGATGAGAAGCATCATTCCAGCAATTGCCCTTGGAAATACGGTCGTTCACAAGCCGGATATTCAAGTTGCTTTTAGCGGTGGTGTTATGATTGCAAAAGCTTTTGATTATGCGGGATTACCTAAAGGTGTTTTTAACATGTTGCTCACAGATATTGAGGAAATTGGGAACGGGATGATTGACCATCCCCTTGCTGAGTTGGTTAGCTTCACCGGTTCAACGGCAGTAGGTAAGAAAATTGGCGAAACCGCTGGGCGCAATTTGAAAAAAGTCGCATTAGAACTAGGTGGAAATAGCCCATTCGTCGTTCTCGAAGATGCAGATGTTGACCAAGCAGTGAATGCTGCAATTTTTGGGAAGTTCATTCACCAAGGACAGATTTGCATGATTATTAATCGCATGATCATTCACGACGCGGTCTACGATTCGTTTGTTGAGAAGTTTGTCGAGCGGGCGAAAAAGATTCCATACGGTGACCAAACGAACCCTGAGACGATTATCGGGCCAATCATTAATAAAGATCAGTTAAAGAAAGTGAATGCACTTATTGAACAAGGGAAAAAAGAAGGAGCTACACTCGCTTTAGAAGGAGAGCAGATTGGAAATGTCATCACTCCTTATGTGTTTACTGACGTTCAAAACGACTCTGAACTCGCCCAAAGTGAAGTGTTCGGCCCTGTTGCTACGATGATTCGCGCCAAGTCTGATGAAGAGGCGATTTCTTTGGCAAACGATACGTCGTACGGCTTAAGTTCAGCCATCTTTACGAGTGATTTTGAACGAGCAGAAACACTTGCACTAGAACTGGATGCGGGGATGACCCACATTAACGATCAAACAGTGAACGATGCTCCAAATGTACCGTTTGGTGGGAACAAAGCAAGTGGCCTTGGGAGGTTTGGAAACCCATGGGTTGTTGAAGAGTACACAAACCCAAAATGGGTCACCGTTCAAGAAGAAACGCGTAAATATCCATTCTAAAACAGATAACAAAGATAGGAGTGTAGAAGGATGCATACGAATGTTGTCATTATTGGTGCGGGGCCTGCAGGGTTAATGCTCTCACATTTATTATCTCAAAATGGAATTGACTCCATTATATTGGAAAAACGATCACGCAAAGAAATTGAGGAGACGGTCAGAGCGGGCGTTTTAGAACAAGGGACCGTTGATTTATTGAAAGAAACCGGTGTGGGTACTCGAATTGAGCATGAAGGATTTGAGCATGAAGGCATTTATCTACAGTTCGGTCAAAAACGCGAACGCATTGACTTTCCGTCGTTGACGGGTGGGAAGAAGGTCGTTGTTTATCCGCAGCACGAAGTATTGAAAGATCTGCTCAAAGCGCGGATTGAAGATGGGGCAGCGATTCATTTTGAAGTCAATGAAGTAAAAACCCACGCCATTCATTCAAATAAACCGTACGTAACATACACTCCGGTAAAGGGTGCTTCAGAAGAAACCATTACGTGTGACTATATTGCAGGGTGTGATGGTTTTCACGGACCGTGCCGTGAAACGGTTACCGAGTCGGACTGTTCAGAGTATGAGAAGCTGTATGATTACGGTTGGCTAGGCGTTCTAGCCGAAACAGAGGTCGCAAGTGATGAACTGGTGTATGCGAATCATGAAAATGGGTTTGCGCTACTAAGTACCCGTACGCCTACATTGCAACGTTTTTATTTGCAAGTGGATCGAAAAGACGACATCAATCTTTGGTCCGATGATCGGATTTGGACAGAACTGAAGAAGCGTTCAGACATTGGTGACGGAAAAGAATTAAAGGATGGTCCAATCGTTTCCAAAAACATCGTTTCCATGAGAAGTTATGTGTGCGAGACGATGCGCAAAGGCAATTTGTTTCTTGCTGGTGATGCTGCGCACATCGTTCCTCCTACCGGTGCAAAGGCTTGAATCTAGCGATTAGTGATATCCAAATTCTTGCCGAAGGTTTAAAAGAGCGGTATCACAATGGCAGTGAAAATTTATTGGATCGTTATGAAGAAATCGCTTTGCAAAGAATTTGGAAAGCTCAACGTTTCTCATCGTTCATGACGACCCTTCTTCATACAGACGTGAAAAAGACGAAGTTTGAACGAAAAATCCAAGAGAGTGAATTTCATTATTTAGTATCATCGGAAGCCGCGAAACGCTCGTTAGCGGAAAACTATACAGGTTTGCCGATTGAATGGGGTCGCGCGCTAGCTCCGCAATATTCATAACTAAAAAGGGTTGTTATGCACGTTATGTGCGTAACAACCCAGCTTTTGTTAAAGGAAACTTGGTGTGTGATTTAATTTATGTTGATCGATTTTCCAATCATTCAATTCAAACGGAAAGTCTGAACCAGGGATCACTTGGTTTTTTCCGGCAATTTCGAGCAAATAGTCTAAAGTGCGCTCATCCCAAAGGACGCTGTCATAATAGAAGGAAGTCGCATATTCAAGTGGTGTTCGCTGGAGCTTTGCGAATTCATTTTCCCATGATCGGAACCCTTTGGACATTCTCCCGATTTGGTAAGGAAGAAACCCACCACCGTGAGCCAATAGAAAGGTGATGTTCGGATAGCGGTCAAGAACCCCTTGCACAATAAGGTTCGCAGCAGCAATGGTCGTTTCCCACGGCACGCCGATGAGGTTCGGCAGTTTTGAATGGTTAAGACGTGGATCGCTATGCAGAAGGGGGTGAACGAACAGAACAGCTTGAGTTGCATTCGCCGCTTCGAACAATGGATCAAAGAAAGAGTCAGCCAACGTTCGTTCCCCAAACCTGGGCCGACAATGGCTCCCTTCAACCCTTGTTGGATCGCTTGTTCCAATTCTTTGGCCGCTTGCTCAGGTGACTGTAAAGATAACGTAGCCAATCCTTCGAACGTGGCATCTTTCGCTTTTAAATGAACGAGCGCGTCGTTGTACACTTGAACAAGCTCACTCGTCACATCAACGGGTTGATCATAAAGAAACAGTTGAGGTACAGGGGAAACGAGTGCTTTACGAAAGGATGAGTACGCCGCTGTAAACGACTGTGTGCGTGTGAAATTTTCATTTAATGGAAATGCCCATTTGTCGTTAATGGAAAGTAAGGTTGTTTGTTCGTTTTTTTTGATCCACTTCGCATTGATGAGTGTTTTGTTCTCTTCAATCCATTGTTGTACTTGTTCTGGTATAAAATGTGTATGAGAATCAATCATGACGGACAGCTCCTAAATGTAATGGTTATTGTCTAAATCCTAGTTTTCGACTAATCTGTTTGCCGGCGTCAACCACTCTGCGTGTATGCGTATGAATCGTATATTGGTTCACACGTTGAACCGGTCCGATGAGATTGACTGAAGCAATCACTTTGCCTGTATAATCTCGAATCGGCGCAGCGATTGTAGCAACGCCTTCAGACAGTTCCTCCAAACTAATTGCGTAGCCTTTAGCGCGGACATCACGAAGCTCGTCGCGGAGTTCATCAACTGTTGTAATTGTATTTTTTGTATGGGCGACAAAGCCGTCACCTTCAACAGCTTGTAATAGACGTTCTTCATGATCGTGATACGCGAGCAAGATTTTTCCTGAGCTTGTGCAATAGGCCGGGTTTCTCTTTCCGATATGGGTGAACGCTCGGACTTGGTGTTTGCTTTCGACCTTTTGCAAATAGATCACCTCATGCTGGTCCAAAATCGCGAGGTGGGAGGTTTCTTGCGTCCGCTCGGTCAATTCATGCAAAACAGGTCCTGCCTCTTGATGAATGTCATACGTTGACGTACATACGCTCGCAAGAGAGAGGATCGACAATCCGAGACGAAAGCGTTGATTGTCTGGATTTTTTTCAATAAATCCTTCTTGCTGCAATGTGGCCATCATCCGACTCACGGTACTCTTCCCAAGATTCAAACGTTTCGAAATGTCAGTAAGTTTAAGTTCTGGCTCATCCATGGAAAAGCAATGCATAATACGCAACGCGTTGCGCACAGAAGAAAGTGTGTAATCTCGCTTTTTATTTATAACCGTTTCCATCGGGTGAACTCCTTTCTCGAGTAATTGTAACTAGACTATAGCATAGAAGTTTAAAGAATAAAGGCAAGAAATTCAAAAAAATTAAAAATAGTTCCGCATAGAAGAACAAAGATGTTTTATAAGGTACTTTTATAACGTAACCTATGAAGTAAGAAGAGAATAACTAGGAGGTTATCACATGAGTACAACGTCAACAGATGTAAAAGTACAAGGAATTGATTGTCAGCTATTTATTAATGGCAAGTATCAACCGTCCGTATCCAACAAAACTTTCAACAATATAGATTCAGCAACAGAAGAAGTCATTGGCACGGTAGCCGAAGGTACGAAAGAGGATGTAGACTTAGCTGTACAATCAGCAAGAAGAGCGTTAAATGGTCGTTGGAAAGAGATGACTACCAATGAGCGCTCAGCAATTTTAAGACGTATCGGTGATTTAATTCTAGAACGACAAGACGAATTGGCGAAATTGGAAGCGCTTGATACAGGAAAACCGTTATGGTTAGCGAATAAGATAGATATTCCGCGTGCAGCGTACAACTTCCACTTTTTTGCAGATTATATGACGACGCTCGGGACTGAAGCTTACCAACAAGACCAGGAAGCGTTGCACTACGCTTTGCGTAAGCCAGTCGGTGTGATCGGAATGATCAACGTGGAACTTGCCACTCCTGTTATTAACATGGAAGCTCGCACCTTGTCTTGCAGCAGGAAATACAACTGTAATGAAACCTGCAGAATGGACGCCAATGACCGCGACAGTACTTGCAGAAATTTGCAAAGAAGCAGGTGTTCCAGACGGTGTTGTTAACGTCGTTCATGGGTTTGGTCCAGGATCAGCAGGGGAAGCAATTTCGGCACATGATGATGTAGATGCGATTACGTTCACTGGGGAAACGTCAACGGGAACAGCAATCATGAAAGCAGCTGCACCAACGTTGAAGAAGTTGTCCTATGAACTTGGTGGAAAGAACCCAAACATTATTTTTGCGGATTCTGATCTTGATGAAGTCGTAGAGACAACGATTAAATCAAGCTTTATTAACCAAGGACAAGTTTGTTTATGTGGTTCAAGAATTTATGTGGAGCGCGGAGCGTACGATGAGTTTTTAGAGAAGTTCGCTGCGAAAACAAAAGAACTAAAAGTCGGCAATCCGTTTGATGCGGATATAAATCTCGGCGCAATGATCTCGAAAGAACACTATGAGCGTGTGCTCTCTTATATCGAACTTGCAAAAGAAGAAGGCGGAGAGTTTTTGACAGGCGGGCAAGTGACTGAAGGAATGGATAAAGGGTATTACATCAACCCGACGATCATTACCGGTCTAGACCGTAGCTCGCGCTGTGTAAGAGAAGAGATCTTCGGACCGGTCGTGACGGTCATTCCGTTTGATCTTGAAGATGAGGTCATCGGTCAAGTGAACGATACGCATTACGGTTTGGCGGCGAGCATTTGGACGAATGACTTAAGACGTGCCCACCGTGTTGCAGATGCTGTGGAAGCAGGAATTATTTGGGTGAACACGTGGTTCTTACGTGACCTACGAACGCCTTTTGGTGGCATGAAGCAAAGTGGTGTCGGTCGTGAAGGCGGTATTCATAGCTTTGAATTCTACTCAGAGTTAAAGAACGTAACGATTAAATTATAGAGAGGAACGGGTCAACATGCATGCACAAATTGCTAAGGATCTGCATCAAGCAGCCACATCGAGAGTGTCGATCCCACCTCTAACCGCGACTCATGAAGGCTTAACGGTTGAGGATGCGTATCAAATTCAAACCGAGTTTCTTCAGTTAAAAGATTCAAAAGAAACAAGACAGACCGGTCGCAAGATCGGTCTTACCTCCAAGCCGATGCAACAGCTTCTCGGTGTGAATGAGCCAGATTACGGTGTGTTGTTCTCAGATATGCTCATTCAAAATGATGGTGTAGTCGAAACCAATCAAACGATGCAACCGAAAGTTGAAGCAGAAATTGCGTTCGTACTGAAGCGAAACTTGCAAGGTCCAAATGTTACAGTAGCCGATGTGTTTGAAGCGACAGATTATCTCGTTCCTTCCATTGAAATTGTCGACAGCCGGATTAAAGATTGGAAGATTACCCTTCCTGACACGATAGCGGATAACGCTTCTTCGGGTCTGTATGTGATCGGCAATAAAGTGACAGCACCACGTGATGTGGATGCCAAATCTGTAGGCATGGTGCTCTACAAAAATGGTGAAATTGTTGGAACGGGTGTCGGCGCACTGGCAATGGGCGACCCCGCAACGTGTGTTGCGTGGCTTGCAAACAAATTATCAGAGTATGGCGAAGAGCTAAAAGCTGGGGAAACGATTTTATCAGGCGCCCTATCCGCGGCCGTTGAAGCAGCTCCAGGTGATCATTTCACTGCGAAACTAGCGCATCTAGGCGAGGTAAACGTTCGCTTTGCGAAATCTTAGGAGGATCATACGATGACGACAACTTTACAAAAAGATCTAGCAAGCCATCTGTTGGCATGTGAAGAGAATGTTCAAGATACAGTAAAAGTAACAAAAGAGATGGCACCTGATTTAACGATTGAAGAGGCCTATCTTGTACAAGAACAACTTGTACAAATGAAACTTGACAAAGGACTCACCATTGTCGGTCCTAAAATGGGACTGACGAGTAAGGCGAAATTGACGCAAATGAACGTTGACGAGCCGATTTACGGGTATGTATTCTCCAATATGGTTCATGACAACAAGAGTCAAGTCTCTATGAAAGAACTCATTCATCCAAAAGTCGAAGCAGAAATCGCCTTTGAACTTGGAGAAGACATGGAAGGACCAGGTGTATCTGCTGCAGACGTTATGCGAGCGACAGCCGCGTTCATTCCTGCGGTAGAAATTATCGACAGTCGCTACAAAAATTTTGAATTCACCCTTCCGGATGTGATTGCGGATAACGCATCGTCATCAAAAGTTGTATTTGGGGAGCGTGTCCCAAATCAACAAGACTTGGAACTTGATCTTCTAGGAGCAACCATTACAATCAATGATGAAGTGAAAGCAGGAGGAGCAGGCGCCGCGGTATTAGGTCATCCAGCGAATGCCATCGCTATGCTCGTGAACATGCTAGCGAAAAAAGGCGAGAAATTGAAAAAAGGCCAAATCATACTATCAGGGGCAATTACTGAAGCAATCTTAGCTGAAACCGGAGATCAAATTGGTGTCTCCATTGATCAACTAGGTGAAGTAAAGTTCTCTTTCATAGACTAGGAGGGATCATATGCCATTGATTCAAGTATCGATCATGGAAGGGCGCAGTGAAGAAAAAATTGAAAAGCTCATTCATGAACTAACGAAAACAACGGCCGAAACACTCGAGTCTCCGATTGAAAACGTTCGGGTTCTCGTCAACGAGATGCCGACGACACATTGGGGCATTGCCGGTGAAAGTGTGTCCAAGAAGAAATCCAAGGAGGCGAACTAGATGTCAGTTGAATTAGGTGTGCTCGCAGCTCACGTACCTAGCATTTGCCATCGAGAGAACATTCCTCCATTCCAAGAGAATCTCGTTAAGGAAATGGATCAGATTGCTAAAGACATCGAAGAGATCAATCCTGAGCTCATTTGCATCGTGTCTTGCCATTGGATCTCAACATTCAACCATTATGTAGACGTTGCACCTGAGCATAAGGGGATTTTAACCGCTTTTGAATGCCCGGACATCATTTCAGATGTGGCGTATGAATATAAGGGTGATCGAGAGATTGCAAACGAGATGGTTCGTGCTGGGAAAAGTGCACGGATCCCTGTTACTGCAGTCGACGACCCGACGTACGTTTGGGATTATGGCACGGTTGTGCCACTGCGCTATTTGTTGCCGAAACTTGACGTACCCGTCATTAGTCTGTCCATTGCCGAAGCGGCAGGACTAGATGAAACGAGGCAATGGGGAGAAGTCATTCGCTCGGTTATAGATGAATCTGGAAAGAAGACCGTATTCATCTTCAGTGGAGCACTTGCCCACAACCTCGTGAGAGGGCGCATCAACATGCCGACCATCTCTGAGCAAGCGTTGGATAAACAATTTATCGATTACACGATGCAACGTGACTTGCAATCTATGCAGACGATGCTCCCACAATACGCAAACACCGCAGGCGTCGAAGGTGGTGGCCGACACTTAGCGATGATGCTCGGCATCATTGACGAAGAGTATAAGCCTGACTTCAAAGCTTACGCTCAGTCTTCAGGTAGCGGCAACGCTATCATAACCTTTGAAAAAGAAAAGAGCGCCACGAAAGTATAACGAACGTAACGCATCAGAAAAAATCGCCTGGCCCCAATCGCGTAATTGGTCCAGGCGATTTTTAAAGCGATCATGACTAACGTCGATTGCCACAGAAGGCACCCCACTCGGTATCCTCGTCCCGAGCGTAAGTAGGAAAGCTGTTTAATCGAGGAGTCTAGGTCGTTCGGGCTAGGGGAGCGAGGGAGGCGATCTAGATCGCCAATCTCCTAGAAAATCCCAAAATCAAGCCGCCCTTCTCATCTCAGATGTGGAAAGTCATGAAAAACGATCTATATGGAGTGAACCAAACATTTTCTTCACCTGCACTGTTGGGTGGGAGGGGTAGCGCGGTGCTAGGTGCCATTCTGCGCGCGAGTTTCCCCCATCTGCGCGCAAGTTTGGGCTTTTGACTTGATTTTAGCGTTGATTTCCCTAAACTTGCGCGCAGTTTGTTCCAACTTGCGCGCAGATTCCAAGATGTAGTGCCAACGACACGTCGGCCCCGCCGGGACCGAAATGGAAACCCTACTCGGTTCGGCGCGACTCGCGCCGACATCTTGTAGGTGCTTCAGGAAGAGCATGTACAGGAGACCCGGTAATCTGTTCCCGAGTTTGCTCCTTCTGTTCCCTAGTTTATGAGAAAAGACCACTTTTCCTACGATTTCCCCCAACTTGAGAACAGTTCGGCCGCAACTCGAGCACAGTTTCCATTTTTCCAAGCTCACCATTGGTTTTCGATGGAACTCTTTCGTTCAACTTACCTAGAACCGAAATGGATGTGTGTATAAACCGGATGTCTTGCAAGGATCATCCGGTTTTTCGTTCGTCTATAAACGATTGGGCTGAATCGCGTAGCCGAGATTTTTTTGAATTTATGAAGGAATTTATACACCGAATGTCTAAACAGTTATACAACCACAACTAATAATTATTGGCACAACTATTGCATAGTAAAAGGACTGAAGACAACACAAGACGTAACCTCTAACGATTAATGGAGGTGGTTGAAAAACCGCTCGAATTGTAAACGCTTACTTTTTTGGGTTGACTAAAGGTGAATTTGAAATGAAGGAGGAGATGAATCATGGATTTGATTGCACCATATGATTACAACATTGCTGATGACGTCGAACAATTTGCAGGAGAGGAAGGGAAGTTAGCCATTCGCTGGTTGAATGAAGCGGGTGAAAAGAAAGATGTCACATACAGTGAGCTAGTTTCGCGGGCAAATCAATATGCGCGTGTTCTCCATAATCATGGTCTACAAAAAGGTGATCGTGTCATTATTAGCTTACCTCGCATACCAGAAGCGTACGTGACGTATCTCGCCTGCTTGAAAGCAGGTTTTGTTGCAATTCCGTGTTCAGAGATGCTGCGAACGAAGGACCTCCAGTTTCGGTTTGAGCATTCAGAGGCGCGCGCCATCGTCGCATCTGCAAAAGCGGCTGCGGAAGTAAACGAAATTGCCGGAGATTATGATGCGCGGGAACGCCAATTTCTAATCGGAGAGAAAGGGAGCGGCTGGTTAGATCTGGAGCAGTTAGCTGACGGGGAAAGTGATACGCTCATACGAAGCGAAACGACGCGTGAAGACTTGGCGTTTTTATCCTATACGTCAGGGACGACCGGTAATCCAAAAGGAGTTGCCCATACACACGGTTGGGGGTACGCCCATGTAGAGACCGCGGCGAAAAATTGGCTCGGTGCGAAAGAGAATGATCTCGTGTGGGCAACGGCAGCACCGGGTTGGCAAAAGTGGATCTGGAGTCCGTTTCTTTCAACAATTATGCTCGGTGCGACCGCGTTTGTGTACGATGGACCATTTGATGCCAAAAAGTATCTTTCTCTTTTAGAGAACGAGGGGATTCGCGTGCTCTGCTGTACCCCAACCGAGTATCGCTTAATGGCAAAGGTCGACCAGCTCGCAAGTTACAAGCTTCCTCACTTAAAAAGTGCAGTCTCTGCAGGTGAGCCGTTAAACCGTCCGGTTATTGATGCGTTTTTGGACGCATTTGATATCAATGTGAGAGATGGGTATGGGCAAACGGAAAACACACTGCTCGTTGGAACGTTGGAAGGTATGGAAGTTCGCCCTGGCTCAATGGGCGTGCCGACGCCAGGCAATACGGTCGAAGTGGTTGATCCTTATGGTGGGCGTTGTGCTGATAATATCGTTGGTGACATTGGTGTGCATAAAAGTTCACCCGCTTTATTTAAGTCGTACTATAAAGATCCGAACCGCACGTCACTTGCGTATCGTGGTGAGTGGTTCATTACCGGAGACCAAGCGTACCGAGATGCGGACGGGTACTTATGGTTTGTCGGTCACGGCGACGACATCATCATTAGCTCAGGATATACGATCGGACCGTTCGAGGTCGAAGACGCACTTGTGAAACATGAGGCGGTAAAAGAGTGTGCAGTTGTTGCTGAACCTGATGAAATTCGGGGCAATATCGTCAAAGCTTACGTCGTGCTTAAGGACAAAGCGTATGATGGGCTTGTAGAAGAATTGCAAGATCATACGAAGCGGTTGACGGCCCCGTACAAATACCCAAGAAAAATTGAATTTATTGATGACCTTCCTAAAACAACATCAGGAAAAATTCGACGAGTGTCATTAAGGAATGAAAGTGATCATACGAAAGCGAAGAGGTGATTTGAGTGGGGCAAAGAAGTTCGCGTGACCATAGTGGCCAGTGGATGAGGATTGCTCCACGTACAGTAGCACCTACGGACAGTATCCGTGACGTACTTCCTGTCATGGCCGAAGTCGCCGATGGTGAAGTTCCTGTTGTAGATGCCAGCAAGTTAGTCGGAATCATCACAATTCGCGATTGCCTTCGTGTTGAAGATGCAAACGTCCACGTTCAGCACGTCATGAACACTGAATTCTTTTCCGTAGGAGAGGATTTTTCCTTAAGATCGAGTAAGCAATGTCCTCTCTATGTGATTCAAGAGAAGACGGGCACGTTGCTCGGAATTGTCGGTCGGGATGAATGGTTTGCGTTCTACCGTTATATTGAGGAACAAGAGGAAGTGGCTCGTCAGGCGATTGATTGGATGAAGCTAAGTTTAGACACCGCTTATGAGGGGGTTGTGATTGTTGATGAGCGGGGGATCATTCAATTATTCAATGATACGTACGCCCGGTTTGTTGGTGTGACGAAAGAGGAAGCGATCGGCCGAGCGGTTGAGAAGGTGATTGAGAATACGCGTTTGCCTGTTGTCTTGAAGACGGGTGTTCCTGAGCGAAGTCAGGCGCATCGCTTGCAAGGACAAGAACTGGTTGTGCATCGCTTGCCGATGTGGCGAGACGGTAAGGTGATTGGCGCGGTGGGGATGCTCGTGTATGAAGGGAAAAAGGAGCTTTTGGAAACGTTAGAGCGGATGGACATTTTGGATTACAGCAAACCTGAGCAGGAGACGGTTGTCGAGAAGAAGCGAGGCATTCCGGATATTCGTTTTGAAGACATTATCGGGGAAAGCGCGAAGATTGCCGAGTCCAAGAAAATGAGTCGAAAAGCGGCGAGAACAACAGCTTCTGTCTTAATTACAGGAGAGTCTGGTGTTGGTAAAGAACCGTTTGCCCAAGCAATTCACAATATGAGTGCTCGAGGAGAAGGGCCATTCGTTGCTGTCAATTGTGCCGCGATCCCTGAAAACCTTTTGGAGTCCGAGCTGTTTGGCTATGTGAAAGGGGCGTTTACGGGCACAAAGAGTGAAGGCAAGCCCGGCAAGATGGAACTTGCACATGGGGGAACGTTGTTTCTTGATGAGATTGGGGATATGCCGCTTGAGGCTCAAGCGAAAGTGCTACGAGCACTTCAGAGCAAAGAGATTGACAGGGTAGGCAGTACGTCTCCGACACCGGTTGATTTTCGGTTAATTTCCGCAACGAATCAAGATTTGAAACAAAGGATCAGGCAAGGGAAGTTCCGAGCCGATTTGTATTACCGGTTACATGTAATCGATATTCCCATTCCGCCGCTACGGGAGCGAAAGCGAGACATCCCGTTAATCATCGCGCACCAGCTCAAAACGCTTAGTTGTGACAATGGTGCGAAAGAGCGGACGATGGATAAAGCAGTGATTGAGCGGATGTTCCAGTACGACTGGCCAGGAAACGTACGAGAGCTCATACACGTCGTGGAACGCATGTTTCACCTTTGTGATGATGATCGAATTACAATTGAGGATTTGCCAGGTGAATTGCGGACCTTTCAGGATGAGGCGGCTTCTGTTCCTTATATCGAATGGCAAGAGATGAACCGAGAGCAAATGCAAGAGTATGAGCAGGAACAAATTGAAGCGGCTTTGCAAGAAGTGGATGGCAATAAATCTAAAGCGGCAAAGAAACTTGGAATTTCTAGAGCAACGCTGTACAACAAAATGTCTCGTTTCCAACGATCGATGATGTAAAAGTGTTTAGACACGTAGACAGTTTGAGCAGTGCCAACGCTCGGGAGTTCGAAGAAGTTGTTGGCATATCTTTTGCAGTTTGTTAGATGACGAGGAGGTCATGAGCATGAAAACAAAATATTCAAGGCCAATGTGGGGCGGTAGCTTACAGAGCATGCAAGATGCGTTTACGCCAGAAGACCTTTCTACCGATGAAGTAATGATTCAGAAGACGACAGAGAAGTTTGTCACGAATACCATTCTTGCAAATATGGAACAGGCGGAAACGCATGACTATACGTTTGCCAAAGATGCCTTTCAAGAGGCGGGTTCTCTCGGTTTGCAGGCGGTTGAAATTCCAGAAGCGTACGGAGGATTTGGACTTGGCAAGCATGTTGCTGGACTCGTTGCAGAGGGGATTGGCAATGGCGGTGGCTCGTTTAGTGTGGCGTTTAATATTCATGCGGGCGTTGGCACGACACCGTTCATTTATTATGGAACAGAAGAACAGAAAGCCACATATTTGCCAAAACTCGGGTCCGGAGAATGGGTAGGGGCATACGCACTGACTGAACCCTCAGCAGGCTCAGATGCGTTGAAAGGAAAAGCACGAGCGACGTGGAATGATCAAGACGGTGTATGGCAATTAACCGGTGAGAAACAATGGATTACGAATGCGCATATTGCCGAAGTGTATGTGGTGTTTGCGAATTCGGATGAAGGAATGACCGCATTTATTGTAGAAAGAACACAAGACGGTGTAACGCTCGGGCCAGAAGAGAAGAAGATGGGCATCAATGGTTCATCAACGGCAACGCTTTTGCTTGAGGATGTCGTTGTAAATCCAGATCGTGTGCTCGGCGAAATCGGTCAAGGACACAAGATTGCGCTGAACACTTTAAACCTCGCTCGACTAAAATTAGCATTTAACAATATAGGGGCATCAAAGCGGGCGTTAAAGCTTTCGGTCAACTATGGTTTGGAGCGAAAACAATTTCAGCAATCACTCGTGAACTTTCCGCTCATTCAAGAGAAGTTGGCGAATATGAATACTGCACTATTTGGGGTTGAAAGCTTCGCCTATGGAACAGCAGGAAGTGTAGAGAATGCACTTGCCTCCTCAGAGGGAATGAATTCGTCTTCGATCGTGCGGGCGTTCATCCCAGACTGTGCGATGTGTAAGACCTATGCCTCAGAAGTGTTAGGAGAAATTTCGGATGAAGCGGTGCAAATTCATGGTGGTTATGGCTTTATGCAAGAGTATGAGGTTGAGCGACTGTACCGGGATGCCCGCATTAACCGGATTTTTGAAGGGACAAATGAAATCAATCGTATGGCATCAGCAAAAGCTTTGCTCAAGCAAGACGTTCACGTCAATGAGAATCCAATCAGTGACACGGATGTCAACGGGCAATGGATTGCGGCTACAGAAAGAATTATGTCTGAAGTTTTAGAAGGGCTGTCTCTCACCGATGAAGTTTCTGAAAAGCAAGAAGTGTTACGGATGGTCGCAGACTCGTTTGCAACCGTAGCTGTGATGCGGTCATCGTATACACGAACGGTCAAGCACCCGACCGAGCTAAAAGAATGGATGACCCGAGTGATTTGTGAAGAGGGCTATGAGAACGTCGAGAGTAACATGACGAGACTTTGGTTAGCACTTGATCAGCCGGAAGAGGCGAATCGTGTAAAACGACAAAGTCGAACGCCAGAACGAAGTGACCTGACGAAAGTGAAGCGAAAGATTAGTGAACGAGTAATTGAAGCTAAAAACTATATTTCGTAAAAGTGAGGGATCCGAAATGAAAATTGGTTGGATTGGGTTAGGGAACATGGGAATGCCGATGGCAACGAATCTCATTGAATCGGGGTATCAAGTCGTTGGGTTGATTTGAATGCCGAAGCTGAACGTGCGTTTGAAAATGCGGGCGGCAGCATTGGCGCGTCTATAGCCGCATTGGCTGCAGAATGTGATATGGTCATTACGAGCTTGCCGTCCGCACGAGCTTACGAATCGGTGTTTTTAGGTGCTGAAGGTTAATTGAAAACGCCCATGACGATGTGTTGCTCATGGATACGAGCACCGTTGCACCGGAGAACAATGAAACAGTAGAAGGAGCTGCTAAGAAACGTGAAGTGCTCTTTCTTCAGGCACCTGTCAGCGGAGGCGTCGTAGGCGCTGAAAACCGGACGCTCACGTTTATGTGCGGCGGCCCGAAAGTCGCGTTTGATACAGCGACACCCGTCATGGACGTGCTCGGGGCGAACCTCTTCCACGTCGATGAGCGAATCATTAGCGGAACGATGACGAAGCTCATCAACAACTTACTCATCGGTTTTTATACTGCTGGGGTAAGTGAAGCACTTACGCTCGCGAAGAAACAGAACATGGATTTGGACGCGTTGTTTGATGTGATGAATGTGAGTTACGGGCAGAGCCGAATTTATGAACGAAACTACAAGACGTTTATTGCAAACAACGACTACAACCCTGGCTTTACGCTAAGTTTATTGCGGAAAGATTTGAACTTCGTGAAAGAGACGATGACAAGAGAAGGGTTGCACTTACCAATCACCGATGCGCTCATTGATGTGTATGAAGAAGCAGAAGACGCAGGGTTAGGCGATCGCGATATGGCCGTATTGTATGAACGCGTCGGAGACCAAGACATTTCATTCCAATCTGTAAAGGAGAGTTCAAAATGATCACAGAAGTAAAAACAATGAAAAATTACATTAATGACCAGTGGCAAGAAACGGTGGGTGGGACGTATGAGTCGGTTCCAAATCCAGCGACAGGTGAGGAAATTGCCAAAGTTCCGATCTCGACAAGTGAAGATGTCGACCGCGCGGTTCAGGCGGCGAAAGAAGCGTACGAGACTTGGTCACAAGTGCCAGTTCCGGAGCGGGCACGTTACATGTTCCGTTATTTGCAACTCTTAAACGAAAACCGCCAAGAGCTAGGAGAGATTATCACGCTCGAAAACGGCAAAACATTAAAAGATGCCCACGGCGAAGTACAAAGAGGGATTGAAGTTGTGGAGCTCGCTACATCTGCGCCAAACTTAATGATGGGTGATGCACTGCCTCGTATTGCTGGAGGCATTGACGGCTCCATTTGGCGCTATCCACTAGGGTCGTAGCAGGGATTACGCCGTTTAACTTCCCGATGATGGTGCCACTTTGGATGTACCACTCGCCATTGCTTGCGGGAATACATTCGTATTAAAGACGTCAGAACGGACACCAGTGCTTGCAGAGCGTCTCGTTGAGCTTTTTTACGAAGCAGGTTTTCCAAAGGGCGTGCTAAACCTCGTACACGGTGCAAAAGATGTCGTCAACCGCATTCTGACACACGAAGACATTGAAGCGATCTCGTTTGTCGGGTCTGAACCGGTAGCGAAGATCGTATATGAAACCGGTACAGCTCATGGTAAGCGCGTGCAAGCTCTTGCAGGTGCGAAGAACCATGCGACGGTGTTGGCTGACTGCAACTTGGATAAAACGATCGAAGGCGTTATTGGTTCGGCATTCGGTAGTAGCGGGGAGCGTTGCATGGCTTGCTCCGTTGTGGCGGTAACTGAAGACATTGCCGATGAGTTTATGGAGCGTCTCACTGCACGTACTCGCTCCCTTGAAGTTGGCGACGGGCGGTACGAAGAGAACTTCGTCGGACCCCTCATTCGCGAGTCCCATAAAGAACGCGTCGTTGGGTATATCGACTCCGGCGTGCAAGAAGGCGCCAACCTTGTCGTAGACGGGCGTGAAAAGGGCGATGCAAAAGAGAGTGGCTACTACGTTGGAGCAACGATCTTTGATAATGTCACGCAAGAAATGAAAATTTGGCAAGATGAGATCTTTGCGCCCGTGCTTAGCGTCGTTCGCGTCAAAGACTTGGATGAAGCGATTGAAGTCACGAACGCCTCAAAATTCGCAAATGGAGCGGTCATCTATACGTCTAGTGGAAAATCAGCGCAACTGTTCAGAGACCGAATTGATGCGGGGATGGTCGGTATTAACGTGAACGTGCCCGCACCGATGGCATTCTTCGCGTTTGCCGGGAACAAAGCCTCATTCTTTGGAGATCTTGGAACAAACGGAAAAGACGGTGTTCAATTTTATACAAGAAAGAAAGTCGTCACAGAACGCTGGTTCTAAATTGAAAATGAGTAGCCGAGGGCAACTGCTCTCGGCTACTCATTTTTAAATGTAAGAAGGTAGTTTATGTCGTAACAATAATTTCTGAAGGACCATATTGACCGTGGATTTTTCAATAATTCTTAAATAGAGGAAGAGTAATGACAAACGTTGCTCCTGCGTGTTCTGAATTGTAGGCCGCGATCTGTCCTCCATGACTGGCTATGTTTTGCTGACTGATGGCTAATCCGAGTCCAATGTGGGTGTAGGTATTTCGAGATTCATCTCCTTGGACAAGTGGTTTGAAGATTTCTGCTAATTTAGATGATTGAATTCCTGGACCCTCATCGGTAATGCGTAAAACGTAGTGTTGGTCATCGGAAAACCCTTCAATTTTAATCGTTCCGTTAGAAGGGCTATAGCGTATTGCATTCGTAAGTACATTTTCAAGCGCTTGATGCATGAGCTCTTGGTGGAGAGAGAGCGTGTACGATTCGATCTTAGTCACAATCATAAGTTGTTTGTCGTTAATCGGATAGTCTAAGCTTTCAATTAGTTCATTTATCAATGGAATGATGGGAGTACGTGTTGTTTGAATGTGTTTAGTTAAGTAAAGAGAACGATTGTAATTCGATAAAAGAGTGAGTAAATGATCCATCCGCCAAGCTTGTCGAAGTGATTTAGAAAGGTAGTGAGCTTTTTTATCTTCGGTTTCCACAACACCTGTAGTAATTCCTTCTAAATATCCTTTTAGAGAGAATAAAGGGGTACGTAAATCATGAACAATTGAAGACATGAATCGATCACGGTCGTGTTCAAGTTGTGACCGTTCGTTTTGAAGACGTTGCAAATTTCGATTCATCGATGTAAACGCTTCGGTCAATTCATTCACTTCTTTAATATGTGAATGAATGGGAGGTGGATTGTCTTTTTGTTTCGTAATGTTCATTAGTGCATCATTTAACGTTTGTAGCGGTTTGACCGTGTGCATATGGACATACCACAAGAATAATAGTAAAAGAAAGACGATGGTAAATAGAATCAGTGTCAGTGCAGCGGAATCATTTGACGCTGTTGTGACATACAGTGGTGATGATGGCTGGCTATAGTACAACGTTGCAACAACAGAAGAGGACTGAACGATCGAATATTTGTACGAAACTTCAAGTGTTTGATCAACAGATTGATCGGCTGGTCGATGGTGATAGTATGTAGTACCGTTTTGGAGTATGACGTCGATATGTAACTGCTCTTCTCTTGCAATTTCATCAAGATTTTTGAGCCATTCTTTTGATGGCCAAGATTGATCAACCTCAATAAATTCATCAATCCATTCGGTTGGTTCCGCAATTGGATTGGGAGAAGTCTGATGATTCTCGTAAGTTTGATACAGTTGACTGACCGCAAGTGGCAGAACAAGTAGACTAATTGAAAACAAAATTAGTACAACATTTAGTGAGAGTTTACGGTTCATCATAGTCTACCTCAATAAGTTGGTACCCTAATGAACGGATCGTTCGTATAGACAGAATATCATCATAGGTACGCAATTTCTCTCGTAATTTCGCAATATAGACACGTACAATCTGCGGGTCTTGTAGTTCGTCTTTCCAAACTTTGTAAAGGATTTGGTCATAAGAAAGTATGATTCCGCGGTTTTCATACAAGTAATGAAATAAACGGTATTCATAAAGACTTAAGTTGATGCGTTCGTCCTTAATAGTTAGCTCTAATGAGCCGTTATGGACATGAATGTTTCTTTGTTTGTTGTTCACTTGGTTAAGTTGTTGCCGGCGGTACATGGCATTTACGCGAGCAACGACTTCCGCTGGACTTACTGATTTAACAATATAGTCGTCCCCACCAATGGTTAAACCTCGTATGCGATCTTGTTCACTTTCTTTCGCACTTAAGAACAAAATGGGTGTCGTTCGATGTTTGCGAAATGCTTTGCAAAACGAAAACCCATCTTCCCCAGGCATCATCACATCTAAAACAATCACATCAAGTTGTTCTCGTTCAATGTGAGCCCATGCTTCTGTCGTATTGTTTGCTTGGAAAATTGTATACCCTGAGGCTTCTAAATAATCTGTTAATAATTCCAAAATATCGGGTTGATCGTCAATAAGTAAGATATTCTTGGTTAGCATCCATATCACCTCTAGTTCATTTAAGCACAGTCTAATCGCAAGTGCGATGGTTACTTAGTAGAGAGAGTGGATGGACGGCAAGCGCCGTTCATCGATTTATGTTAAATGTTTAAGAATGTTTTGTCGTAAAGCCCATCGTGTTGGAAGAAGGAAACCGAGTATCCCTAACACGGGTGACAAAACAATAATAATAGTGAGTTCAGTAACCGGCAAGACGCTTAAGCTTCCTTGAAGTGAGAATGTTAAGTGCATAGATAGCCATAGAGAACATACAGAAGCCATCAAAGCACTTATAAATGTGAGTAAAGCGCCTTCTAACAAGAGTATTCGATATAGCTGTTTGTGAAACAAGCCAATTGAACGAAGAATAGACAATTCGGTTAAGCGTGCTTGAAAGGTACTCATTGAACTCGTAAAAAGACCAGCCATCGTTAGAACAATCATGATGCCAATGGTAAATGCCAAAACGTATAAGCGTTCGTTATATTGTTCTTGGAATTCCTCAAGCGCTGCATAACGGTTAATAACGTTTACGTCGTTTTCTAATTGCAATGATTCAATTGTTCCATGAATTTGTTGTTCTGCTTGGCGATTTGCGCTTGATAGTAGAAGCTCAGAATGTTGTGTAATCGCGAAATGATCGTCCATCTGTTTTGGTGTCATGAAAAAAGAGTCAAACGGTTCGAACTGCTCGTTGCTTAAAAACGGATGATTCGAAACGATGGAAGCTACTGTAAAGGAATAGTTAAAGGCTTCCTCGTCGCTTTCAATGCTTTTAAGGTTAATTTGATCGCCAATCTCATAGCCGAGTGCATCGGCGGTTCGCTCCGTAATAACAACGTCAAACGGGTCCAACTCGTTGATTGTTGTCTTTCCTTGTCGTGCTTCTTCAAGATATGGATGTAAATCAGTGCCTTTAATTTGTGCGAGCACTTGTGCTGTGCCGTCAACGTCTTCGGTTGCCCAAGTGGTCTTAGGTAGATTCGTTGTCAGCCCAATAAAAGGAGTTGTAAAGTAATTGGAAGGCTCCGACACATCGTTTTGTAAGGTAATCTCATCATATAGCTCTGGAGAGAATCCTTGATTTTGCAGTGCATAATTGCCATAGGCATAGGACGTGACACGAAAATCGGCAGGATTTAAAGAAAACAGTTGGTCAATGGATGTTTGTTTTAGGTTTTCTAATGTCGTAAATCCGAGTGTGGTTAAGATGATACAGGCTGAGAGTAACATCGCGATTGCCTTCGTCTTTTGTAAGTGCCGAAGGAGTTGTAAGGGCGCCAACGTCCATACCGACGAGTGACGAAGTGGCTGTATAATAGCATGAACGAACCGTAAAGCAAAGCGTAAAGTGTGAGTGATGCAGACAAAGTATAGCGTAATGATACTAAACATGGAGAGTACGTGTAACCAAACATCCGTAGTAACAAAACTGAGTATTGAAAGGATGAGCGTGCACACGAGTAGCACGATAAATAAACGAACCCGTTTTCTTGTTAACGTTAGTTGGGAAGAAGATTGCTGATAAGTACTTATCGGTGAAACGTTACTCGCTTGATAGACCGGAAATACTGAGAAGATGAACAGTGAGGCTACATACAAGAGCAAATAGAAACCGATGCTTAGCCAAGGAATTTCTGTAGTTACAATCATGACATCAGCAAATGTCATCGGGGCGGATAAAATCATCAAGGCAGTGCAGATCCCGATTACTAAACCAATGAATAGACTTACGATACTCACGAACAAAGTCTCGATGCATGCAAGGAAAAGAAGATTTCTCTTTGAGGCGCCGACGAGCCTGAGGACGGCTAATTGTTGATTTCGTTCTTGAATCATCACTTCCATAATACTTCGATACAATAAGCCACTAACGATGATCACGGCGATGTTTATGCTTGTCAGAATCGGCAACAGTCCTCCGACATTTTCACGTAAATCGTTCGTTTCTTCTAAAAGATCAACGTTTAACAACGGATTCATCTGTACAATTTGATCGTGGACAGATTGTTTTGATTCATGAGAGTCGAGTTGTAGCATCGCCATTGTCGGACCTTTTCGAGTGACGGATTGTAACCACTCAGCTTGAAAAAGCAAAACGGAAGACAGATCTTCTCGGTCTTCATTTGAGTAGCCGACAATTTTAACTTGTTCCTTTTCTCCTGGTGGAAATAATAAGTCAATGTTATCACCAATCGCTACGTCATGAATCGAAGCGTAAGCTCTTGAGACAATCACTTCACGTTCAGCAGGAATGGTTTGTTCACCAATATCAACCATCGTACTTTCATATGCTAAAGGTTCCTCATTAAATCCTACATAAATGTCATCCCACATTTCATATTCTTCTTCGTATCCTAAATAAGGGTAGTGAATGGTTCCGATTTGACGTACTTCAGTGAGACTTTCAAGGTTTTTTAAATCTTCTTCTGTTAGAGGTTTACGAAGCTCATCATGGATACTTAATTGGTAACCTACATAAAGATCAACATCCCCGTAGACCGATTGAATTGATAATTCATTCGACTTTTCGATGGATGCCAAAAAGACTTGTGATGCACTGAGTAATGCTGCTCCTAAACTTATACTTATAACAATTAACATGGTTTTCAAACGTTGTCTTGAAAGATAACGAAAAGCAAGTGTACGTAAATTCATTCGACCATTTGTCCATTCTGAAGTTGTGTATGGTGAATGGTTTTTACTTTTTGATCCGTAGATTGAGATGTAGAAAAAGGTAGATTCGAAACAAGTTTTCCATCGTTCATGATGACTACTCGATCAGCAAAAGCGGCAATCGTAGATCGTGAGTAACGATAATCATCGTATAACCTAAAAATTGGTGTAAGTCTTTAAATTCTTTCATCACAATGGATGAAGTGAAGGAATCAAGACTTCCCGTAGGCTCATCAGCAACTACGATACTCGGTTTATTAATCATTGCCCGAGCAATGGCGACTCGTTGCTGCTGACCGCCAGATAGTTTCTTCGGCAAAACGTGTGCCAAATGACCAATGTGTAACCGTTCCAATAATGTCTGTGCTCGTGCGGTGACTTCTTTTGATGACGGTCTATGTTTCGTAAAACTTGTTGGTATGATCACATTTTCTAAGGCCGTGAGTACAGGCAGTAAATGAAACTGTTGAAAAACAAAGCCGAACTCTTCATTTCGTAACCTTGTTAATTGATTATCATTGAAATTGGTAATCTCGTTTCCTTTCAAAGTAATCGTGCCTGATGTTGGCTTATCTAAACCAGCCAGTAAATGTAGTAGCGTCGATTTTCCTGACCCGCTACTTCCCATAATAGCTGTAAATGAGCCTTCTTCAAACGAAATGGACAAATTGTTTAGTGCATAAAAGCGTGGAGAATAGATTTTGCTCACGCCATTCACATCTAGTAATACCATCAGTACCCCTCCTTGACTTTGACTCTAACAAAGCATTGTTAATGCTGATAAGAGAAATATCAACGGCTTATAAAATCATATAACAAATGTTTATGTGACGTACTAACCGAGAATAGAGAAAGTAGATGAAGAATTGAAGTAAAGGAGTAAGAGGAAGATATGAACAAAGGTCCATCCAATCAGCATGAGTACACCGAACGCTACCGCCCGCAATTTCATTTCTCAACACCACAAGGCAACTTGGCGGATCCAAATGGCCTGGTTTATTACAACGAAACGTATCATCTATTTCATCAAAAAGATGGCAATTGGGCTCATGCAATTAGCGAAGATTTGTTGCATTGGAAGCACCTTCCGCTTGCATTAGAACATGATGAATTAGGACAAGCGCTGTCTGGAAGTGTAGTTGTGGATCATTCCAATCATTCTGGTCTATTTGATCGTGGTGAAGGGTTAGTTGCGTTTTATACGAGTACAGAAGGTGGAGAAGCACAGTCGCTTGCGTATAATTGTGACGACGGATTCACGTGGCAACGATACCCACACAATCCGGTCATCCAAAATCCGGGTATAAAAGATTTCCGCGACCCGAAAGTCTTATGGCATGATGATTCAAATGCTTGGGTCATGGTCGTTTCAACGGATCAAACCGTATCATTTTACCGCTCACATAATTTAGTAGACTGGACGTATAGTAGTGAGTTTGGTGAGCACGAAGGCTTGCACGTCGCGGTGTGGGAATGTCCAGATCTGTTTCCATTGCCTGTAGATGGCTCACGTGCAAACGAGAAATGGGTATTGCACGTGAGCGTAGGTGATAATGACGAGACGAAAGGCTCGACTGCACAGTACTTTATCGGTGAGTTTGATGGGTATGCGTTTCACAATGACAATCCAGCGGATGAAGTACTCATTACTGATTATGGTCAAGACTTTTATGCAGCCCAGACGTTTTATAATGTAAATCACCGAACGATTTGGCTAGGTTGGATGGCTAATTGGCGTTATCCGTATCAATCTCCAACAAATCCGTGGATGGGATCGATGAGTTTTCCTAGAGAGTTAAGCTTAGTCACGAATCGTGAAGGTCAACTCCGGTTGGCACAACAACCGATTGCTGAAATTGAACAACTGAATTCAAAGGAAAGGCAGTTCGAAACTTTTGAAGTTCAAGATGAATCATTTCGACTACATTTCCAAGGGACGAATTATTTGTTGGAAGCTACAGTAACGTGGGAAGAACTACGTGAGTTTGGTCTTCGTCTGCGTCATGGGGACGGGGTGGAAGCTTAATTGGTGTGGATGTGGAGTATAACAAAGTGTTTCTTGACCGAACCAATGCGGGTCTGAAGACAATCGTCGATCGCTGTGGCGAGGAGTTTCCATTCGGGCAACGATATGAGGCAGAGTACGACGGAGACCGAAACACGATTGATTTAAAAGTGCTCGTTGATGAGTCGTCAATTGAACTATTCGTTCAACAAGGAGTGACGGTGTTTACTTCACTCATCTATACCGAACCGACAAATGATGGCATCGAGTGGTATGCAGCAGATGGATCCATAACGGTAAAGGATTTCACGATTACTCATTTACACAATACGTGGAGAGAGCAAACGGATACGGTGGATCGCCTAGTAACGAATGTTGAAGAACAATCGTTACTCGTAGGAGAACAGCATCAAGTGAAGGCGGCGCTAAAACCGGATGAGCAAGACTTTGATGAAGACAAGCTTATTTGGAGAAGTGCAGATGAGCGAGTCGTAAAGGTTATTCAGATGAACGGACGAACGTGTACGATTGAAGCAGTAAAGGAAGGTCATACAACCCTCCATGTGTGTGATCAAAGGAGCGGTAGCAGTTCAGAAATACAGCTAGTCGTTGAGGATGAGCGTTCATTTAGTGATCGTCTAAAAGACGTTTTTAAGAAGTAATGCGTTCACGTTTTACTGCTGATTTAAACCGTCACTAGGTAACTCTTTTTCTGTTAACAGTACGTCAAGGCTCGACACTGAATAAGCATTCTTACAACCAAAATGAATGAAGCATTAAAGCTAGATCGGCTCATCACCAATTATTTAAACGGACGTTCTTTCGTTGTCAACTTCTGGGAGTTCTCGCGAGGTGTTGTTTATTTAATTCAGTATATGGTACTATAATTTAAAATAAAGTACCAAGAGGTGATGAAGATGACGACAGAAGTAACGATTCAAAAACCAGAGCCACATCTTCTGTAGGGGCGAAATTAAATGCGATGGCGCTCAATACGTTTACGAAAACAGTCGTAGGGTCAAACAATCAACGTGTTATCGACGACACGATGTTGAAGTTATGGAGAGCGGATAACAACCGTTTTAGTCACGAATATGCGTATGTTGCAAAGGAAGGCGACCGTATCCTAGGGTTGATGACGTGTTATCCTGCGAAAACGATGGACCGATTGCTTTTTCCGACAGCGGTTAAGATTTTACGATATCGTCATCTCGGCTTCTTGATTCATTCTTTAAAGAATCGAAAAGACTTCAGGTCCATGCTCCGATTAAAAGAAGCAAAAGAAGACGAATTTCATATTGGTACGTTGGCGATGTTGCCAGAAAGCCGTGGAAAAGGGATTGGTACGATGCTCATTCATAAGGCAGAGCAGTTTGCACGCGAACAAGGGCTAGACAAGCTTTCACTCACCGTAGACCAAAACAATCCAGCAGCACGTAAACTTTATGAGCGTGTTGGTTTTCACATCGTTCATCAGTCTGACCAAAAGCCGTTTGCGGTGTATCGCATGGTCAAACAGGTAGATGAGGGGGCAAAGCGATGACAAAGGAACTGAATGACGCCATCTACGTCACCATTATCGGTGTAATTGCTGAAAACGGCATACGCTTTACGACAGAGCAAGTAGCACGAGCGCTCGGCACGAGTAAGCGCACGGTATATGAATACTTCTCTAGCAAAGAAGAATTGCTTAGCCGGACAATTGACTTTGTGTTCCGTGACATCCAAGCGATTGACCGAACGATTGTGAACGATCACACGTTATCTGAAGCGGAGAAGATCGAGCGAGTATTCGCTTCTTTGCCAGTCAATTATGACATAGGCATCATCATTCAACATGCGGACGAGTTAGAAAAGAAATACCCCGCTTTACATGAAAAAGTTGCAAACCAATTAAGTGCGGTTTGGAATCCGTTCATTGAGTTAGTTGAGCCGAAGTTTCCAACCGCTTATGTAACGGTGCTGAAAACACTGTTAGAAGAGATGCTCCTAAATTTGTTAGACACTCAATATTTACAGCAACACAACGTAACGTTCGAGGAAGGATGAAGCAGCTGCAAGCAATTGTGCTTCAAGGCATTTTACCTTCAACATCAGAAACAAGCAGTTAATGAATATCGAGCGCTACAAAGTAGCGCTCGATATCCGTTGAACAAAGCAATTTTCGAGAAAGAAAATGCAAGTGCACGCTTTCGACACGGAAGTACACCTTTTCGACACCGGAGTGCACATAATCGACAAATCAACCCCGCACGATCGAGCCCTAACCCGCCCGCGCAACCCCCCGCTGAG
>NZ_BAWZ01000037.1:0-45731 GCF_000698105.1 Geomicrobium sp. JCM 19037
GAGCATAAGTGCAACATCGGTGTCCGAAGTACAGCCACCGTGTTTTCTATATAGTCCAGACTACAAGTGCAACATCGGTGTCTAAAGTACAGCCCCCGTGTTTTCTTTACAGTACGGAGTCCGAGGGCGCACCTCCACCCTCGACATCGGTTCGTGTTTCTGACTATTGACCAAGGTGTGTGGAAAGATGCCCAAATGCCCCAAATCTTCATTTATGTGACACTTGGGAAAGAAAAAACATCATTTTAA
Source organism: Geomicrobium sp. JCM 19037 (assembly GCF_000698105.1). NCBI lineage: Bacteria > Bacillati > Bacillota > Bacilli > Caryophanales > Geomicrobium > Geomicrobium sp. JCM 19037. The sequence continues at coordinate 250 of NZ_BAWZ01000037.1, forward strand.
ACGTGGATGCGCACATAAACGGAGTCAACTGTCACAAATCGTGATATATGTGACAGTTGAGCGCCTGAAGTGCCCGGTTTAAGGCTGGATTGTCACATAGAAAAGTGGGAGTCGCAACGGTCCTTGCGCCAAGTGGTGACCACCGTGCACTTCTTTTTGCCCGCACCCGGCGTGCCTATTTGATTTCCGCGCGACGATTGCTGAGAGCGGTATAAGGGTTGCCTTTTACTAGGAAACTGCGCGCAAGTGTACAAGAATTGCGCAGGTTTGCGTCCGCGCGGCGATCGCAATTAGGGTTGTCTCTCGATTACACTACCCCCGTCGCGTTGATGATTTTCCGCGCGTAATACTTCAGAAAGCAATCGTGTAAATGCCTTAAGGTAAACAAATTCTAATAAATCTAAATATATTTATTATATAGATCTATCATCCTTGCAGTGCTTTCAGGTGAGTAATATTGCTTATCTGCGATGATAAGGCACTTATAGGGAGGTAACAAGCTCTTGAGTTGGAAATACGCTTTTTTAAACTCTATTACAGTATAATTTCAGTTTTGACAGAAATGTGTCTATTACATAACATATAATATATATTAAACAATTAAAATTTAATAAAGTGGAAGGAGTGACCTTCAGTTGAATTCAACGTCATTCGATACCGTTTTATTTGATAAAGATGGAACGATTATTGATTTTTCATCGATATGGATGCCTTGGCTCCATGAAGTTGTCGAAGAGGTGTGTCGCACGGTGGATATTTTGGATACAACTTCTTGGAAGAAGCAAGCGTTTCATGCTGTAGGCATTGAGAATGGCAAACGTCTAGATCCCGAAAGTCCGCTTGCAATTGGCAGCATGCAGGATACATATACGATTCTTGCGTATTGTTTGTACAACCTCAACCATACACCTTGGAGTGAGGCGCTTTATGCCGTCATGGAAGCGGTTGAACACATTAATGTTCAAAAAAGTTATACGACTCAAATGCAAGCCATCGACGGGGTTGAGAATTTTATTCTTGAATGTAAAGCAGCGGGAAAGAAAATCGGTGTACTTACCGCTGATGATGAAGATCAAGCCATTTTGCACCTTGAGCAGCTTGATTTGTATCATCATTTTGATTTTGTCATGGGCAGTGATCAAGTCGAACGCTCAAAACCGTTTCCGGATATTGCTGTGAAAGCGGCGAAAGCGCATGATTTTGATTTGAGTCGTGCAATTATGATTGGGGACACCGACGCAGATATGGGTGTGGCAAAAAATGCGGATATGGCTCGAGCATTGGGTCTTGTTACATATGCTTATCCGCAAACTCATCATTTGCGTCGAGCTGATGAGATTTATACTACGTATCCAGCTATGAAGGAAGCACTATTTGGAGGAGATGAAAACAATGAAAAATAAAAAACGGTGGTTGATCGCACCCGTTGCAGCGATGACGCTAGCAGCTTGTGGTGGAGACAGTGAGTCAGTAACGGTGTATACACACAATGATGAAGAGGAAATGAACGCATTTGTTGCAGCGGCAGAAGAAGCGACAGGTGTGTCTTCAGACGTGTTGCGCATGTCTAGTGAAGAGGGCTGGAGTCGTGTTGATGCGGAGTATCCACATGTGGGTGCGGATTTGCAATGGGGAACGTTGCACAGCTTCGCTTTAATTGCTGAAGAACAAGATATGCTCGTTTCATATGATTCGCCAGCGTGGGACGATGTGCCAGATGAATTCAAAGACCCTAACGGTCAATGGTACGGATGGTCGTATTGGTTCAACATGGTCGCGGTCAATGAAGATCTCTTAGAATCTGAAGGGCTGGATCGTCCAGAAAGCTGGGCAGATCTATTGGACCCACAATATGCAGGGGAGATTGTCATGCCTGACCCAGGTACGTCAGGAACAGCGTTCCTTTTCGTATCGACCATGTTCCAACTGCTTGGCGAAGAAGAAGGTTGGGAGTATTTCGATCAGCTTCATGACAATGTTGCCCAGTATGTGCAGTCGCATTCAGCGCCAGTGCAAATGGTTGCCCAAGGTGAATATGCAATCGGCATCTCATGGGACCAAGCGGTGTTAGACCGAATTGATGAAGGGTATCCGATTGACTACATCATCCCAGAAGAGGGTGTTGGCTATGATTTGGACGTTGTCTTCATGTTTGAAGGTACAGAAAACCAAGAAGCAGCTGAAAAAATCATTGATTTTATCGGTTCTGACGAAGGCATGGAAGTTGCAGCAGAACATCGCTCAATGGTAACAAAACCTGGCATCGGTGAAGACGACCAAGAATTTGATTTCATTGACTATGATGCCGTTTGGGCAGCAGAAAACCGCGACCGCATTATGGAAGAATGGCAGGAAAGGTATTAAAGAGAGGAGCGGAATAAATGGCTGGTAAACAGCAGACATCGACCGTGAACTCTGTGTCAAAAATGGGAGCGGGCTTTAAAGTGGCAGCATTCATCATTGCTGCCTGCCTGCTTCTTTTTATACTGATTCCTGTACTGGCAGTGTTTCTGCGCAGTTTCGGAATCGGATCAGGACAAGGGTTGACGCTAGAATTCTATACACGTTTCTTTACAACGAGCAATCATATTGAAGCCTTAACGAACAGTGTTTCGGCAGGTCTGATCTCAACATCAGTCATTTTAATGATCAGCATTCCGTTTGCTCTGTATGTCACGAGAACACCGAGAAGTCCAATCTCAAGAGTATATAGAGGAATTGGGCTTCTCCCACTTGTTGCGCCACCGTTCATCTTCGCTCTCTCGCTCATCATTCTTTTTGGTCGTAACGGTGTTGTGTCCAATGTGATGAACGATTGGTTCGGGCTAGAACTAAGCATTTACGGATTTTGGGGCGTCGTCATTGCTCAAGTGCTCGGCTATTTTCCGATTGCTTACATGATGATTGAAAGTTCGCTCCGCTCCGTGAACCCGAGCTTAGAGCATGCGTCGCAAGATTTGGGTGCAACCCAAGGAAGAACGATTTTCTCCATCACACTTCCGATTGCCGGGACGGCGATTTTAAAAGCTGGGTTGCTCGTCTTCGTGATGGCACTCGCTGATTTCTCGAATCCGCTCATCATCGGTGGGGGAACCCCGTTCCTTGCGTCATCCGCATACCTTCAAGTGATCGGTCAACAAAACTTGGAGATGGCCGCGGTACTCGGTGTGTTTCTAATTATTCCGAGCTTGCTCGTGTTTTTATTCCAGACGTATATACTTAAAGATCATGAAACGGCTTCAATCAATAACTCTACAGAGAATAACCCGCTGAATCCAGTCGTCAAAGCGGTTGTTGTGTTTATTAGTACGCTGATGGCTATTTTTATCGTCGTTATGTTTACGATGGTCGTGCTAAGTGCGTTTGTGCAAATCATCGGTGTGAACAACACGTTCACGCTAGACCACTTCTCTGACACAACCGGCTGGGGATACATTTGGAACAGTGTGATTGTCTCGTTCTTCGCGGCGCTCATTGCTGCAGGACTCGGGATTTTGCAAGGGTACTTCACTGTTCGTAAAAATATGGCAGCAAAAAAATTAATGGAATTTATTGCGCTGTTCGGACTTGCCGTTCCAGGAACTGTTATGGGGATTGGTTATGTACTAATTTTCAACGGACCGCCGTTTTTCTTAACAGGTACCGTGTTGCTGCTCGTCATGAACATGGCGTTTAGAAAGATTGGTGTCGGTTTAGAGTCGGGGATTAGTCAGCTGCAACAGCTCGATTCTTCGATGGAAGAAGCGTCGGCTGATCTCGGTTCTGGCCCGGTTGGTACGTTTAGAAAAGTCGTACTGCCGCTCCTCACGCCAGCATTTATGTCCGGGTTTGTGTACACGTTTATGACCGCCATGGTGAGTGTTAGTTCCGTCATCTTCTTAATTGCGCCAGGGACAAACCTTGCGGCCGTCTATATTTTAAACTTGGCCGATCAAGCCGCGATCGGGCGCGCGTCCGCCATGTCTTTCATTTTGATAGTGATTGTTATTTTGTGCATGGGCTTAATTAAATTCATTGAACGTCGAGCGAATACGTCAGCATAAGGAGAGCGAATATGGCAGATCAAACGAACACGTTGCTTCGCATTGAAAATATCGAAAAGTCTTTTGGCGACACGACAGTGCTCAAAGACATTTCAATAGACGTCGCACAAGGCGAACTCATTACGTTTATTGGCCCGAGTGGTAGCGGGAAAACGACATTGCTCCGTATCGTCGGTGGATTTCACGATCAATCGTCAGGGAGATTGTCATAAGTGGGACGTCTATGAATGGAGTGCCCCCAGAAAAACGGGAGACCGGCATGGTGTTTCAAAACTATGCCCTCTTTCCGCACATGACGGTTTACCAAAACGTCGAATACGGGTTAAAGATTGCAAAAGTCACGAAAGAAGAGCGCCGCACGAGAATTGAAGAAGCGCTCCAGCAAGTTCATTTGCACGAGTACGCCGATCGCAAGCCGAGCGAACTGAGCGGTGGGCAACAACAACGTGTGGCAATCGCCCGTTGCCTCGTTCTTAAGCCGAAAGTGCTCCTATTGGACGAGCCGCTTTCCAACTTGGACGCCAACTTACGTGCGTACATGCGAGATGAGATTCGTCGATTAAAAGAAGAACTGAACCTTACCATCATCTTTGTCACCCACGACCAAGATGAAGCGTTAAGCATTTCGGATCGTGTGCTCGTTCTCGACGGAGGTCTCGTGCAACAACTCGATGACCCGAGCACGGTCTATCAACAACCGGCCAACGAATTCGTCGCCAACTTCGTCGGCTATGCGAACATTATTGAAGGTACGGTCGAAGCCGGTGTATTCAAGGCAATAGAAGAAGAAGGGTTTCAATTAAACGTCAATGGGTTGGATGCCAAATCCAAACTCGTCATTCGTCCAGAACACTTTGAAGTGACGGAAGACGGACCGATCCATGGCAGAATTACAAAAACCGTCTATCATGGTAGCTACACGAGATGCTCCGTCCAAATCGGACAACTTGAGCTGCTCGTAGACGCTAGAAAAGAAAACATAAAAAGAGATATGGACATCCGACTGTCCCACCCCACGCATCTGCATTTCATAGATTAGTAGAACATGCCGCCACCGCTAGAAGTGGTCATAGAGAAAGTAGTGCCACAAGTGGTGGGGATTCCTGCTAAATATCGGTATATCAATCATTAAAATCCCACATAGACCTGTCTATGTGGGATTTTATATATCTAAAATGAGGGACGATTTTACGCCCGCAGGGGTTGCACAATTTATACTGATTCTACGATCGTGGCAACACCTTGGCCGCCACCGATGCAGAGGGAGGCGACGCCGGTTTTTGCGCCTCTTCGTTTCATCTCATGAATGAGCGTGACGAGCACGCGAGTCCCGCTCGCACCGATCGGGTGTCCGAGGCTGATTGCGCCACCATTCACGTTAATTTTCTCACGCGGGAGGTCTAAGTCGCGTTGGACGGCAAGGGACTGGGCGGCGAACGCTTCGTTCATCTCGAACAAGTCGATGTCGCCAACAGATAGACCTGCTTTCTCCAGCGCTTTTTTCGTGGACGGTACCGGACCGATGCCCATCATACGCGGGCTCACGCCGGCGCTTGCATTGGCACGAATGCGCACGAGGGCTGGAGGCCAAGCTCGTTAGCTTTTTGTTGACTCATGACGAGCACAGCGGCGGCGGCATCGTTTATACCGGAGGCGTTTCCTGCGGAAACGCTGCCGTCTTTCTTGAAGGCAGGGCGCAGTTTGCCAAGCTTTTCGGCGGTTGTACCGGCGCGGATGTGTTCATCTTGCAAAAAGCGTTTCGGGTCGCCTTTTCTTTGCGGAATTTCAACCGGCACAATTTCGTCTTCAAACGATCCAGCTACTTGAGCTTGCTCGGCTTTTTGGTGACTCCACGCGGCGAACTCGTCTTGTTCTTCACGCGAGAAGCCATACTCATCGTTAATGTTCTCGGCGGTAATGCCATATGGTAGTTTTCCATCGCACACGTTAGCCCGTCTGCCACCATGCTATCGACGAATTTCTGGTCGCCCATGCCGAAACCGCTTCGGGCATTCATCGTAAGGTACGGTGCTTGGCTCATGTTCTCCATTCCGCCCGCAACGACAATCTCTGAATCTCCGGCGAGAATCGACTGCACGGCCAAATGGACTGATTTCAGCCCAGAACCGCACACTTTGTTGATCGTCATGCTCGGCACAGATTCTGGTAATCCAGCACGGATGGCTGCAATTCTTGCTGGGTTTTGACCAATGCCTGCTTGCAAGACGTTGCCCATGATCACCTCATCGACTTGGTCGCCAGACACACCTGCTCTCTTTAACACATCTTCAATGACGGTTTTGCCGAGGTCGGGTGCGGATACATCTTTCAGGCTGCCTTGAAAGCCGCCGATGGCCGTGCGCACGGCGCTTACGATCACTACGTTATCACTCATTTATGAAGAGCTCCCCTCTTTTAGAGATTCATCGAGTGTGAACGACGCTTCGGTGCTCGCTCGAACCGCTTGGATGTCATGTCCGTTCAACACTTCACGTAGGACATACCTCATCGGTGAAATCGAAAACCGCCATATCGGTAATCACGCGATTCACGACACCTTGCCCAGTGAGCGGCAGGTCGCACTGCTTTTTAATTTTGGCTTCGCCGTGTTTGTTCGTATGACTCATAATGATGACCACTTTGCGGGCCCCTTGGACGATGTCCATCGCTCCGCCCATGCCTTTCACCATCTTGCCAGGAATCATCCAGTTCGCCAGATCGCCAGACTCCGACACTTCCATGCCCCCGAGAATCGTCAAGTCAACATGGCCGCCACGAATCATCGCAAACGACTCCGCATTATCAAAAAACGCAGCCCCAGCCTTGGCCGTCACCGTCTCCTTGCCCGCGTTAATCAAATCAGGATCCTCTTCGCCTTCAATCGGGTAGTTGCCAATGCCTAACATCCCATTTTCAGAATGTAAGAAGATGTTTTTGTCAGCAGGAATTTTGTCGGCGATCATCGTTGGCATTCCAATGCCTAAGTTGACGATCATTCCTTCTTCGATTTCTTTTACCGCTCGATTGATAATAATTTCACGTGTATCGCTCATCGTACGTTCCTCCTCTTCTTATGCGTGGGCTTTACGGACGGTCCGCTTTTCAATTCTTTTTTCATAGTTTTGTCCGAGCAATAGATCTTGAACGTAAATGCTCGGAGTGTGGATGTAATCCGGGTCCAAGTCGCCCACGTCAACAAGTTCTTCCACTTCGGCAATCGTAAACGTGCCGGCTGCTGCAGCGAGCGGGTTGAAGTTTCGAGACGTTTTCCGGTAAATCAAGTTCCCGTATGGGTCACCTTTCCAAGCTTTAACGAGGGCGGCATCTCCGCGAATGCCGGTTTCAAGAATGTACATTTTCCCGTCAATTTCTTTGTGTTCTTTCCCTTCTGCAATCGGTGTGCCGACGCCTGCAGGGGTGTAGAAACCGCCAATGCCTGCACCGCCTGCACGAATGCGTTCAGCGAGTGTTCCTTGAGGAACGAGCTCCACTTCGAGCTCGCCACTTAGAAATTGCTGTTCGAACACTTTATTCTCCCCAACGTAAGACGCCATCATTTTATCAATTTGCTTGTTTTGGAGAAGAAGACCGAGTCCCCAATCGTCCACCCCGCAATTGTTGCTTACGATGGTGAGGTTTTTCGTACCTTGATTCGCGAGCTCTACAATTGCGTTTTCAGGAATTCCACAAAGACCGAACCCGCCAACGATTACGGTGTCACCGTCTTTGATTTTTTTAATGCTTTCCGAAAAAGAAGAAGATACTTTCGACATCTCAACTCTCCCTTTCTATGAAAAAAGTGTGTTACCCCCACTTTACTATAAGCGCTTACATAAGTAAAATAAATAAATAACATTTTAGTATTCCAAAAAGGAATGAGTGGAAGCCAATGAGAATGAAACAACTTCGATACTTTATAGAAGTGTACCAACAAATGAGTTTTTCCCGAGCGAGTGAGAGCTAGGCATCTCCCAACCCGCGCTCAGCAAAATCATCGCTCAACTCGAAGACGAGTTGCACGTGCAATTGTTTGATCGCTCCTCCCGACAACTTCGTGTTACTCATGAGGGAGAAACGATGTATACGTATGCCCAAAAAGTGATGCGCGAAGCTGAAGACATGAAACGAGCCGCCGACGATATTCGTCTGCACCGAAAAGGGCGCTTCACCTTTGGTCTGCCGCCTGTCATCGGCTCGAGCTTCTTTCCGCACATCATCTCCACCTTTAAAGGCGCCTATCCTGACGCCGACTTGCGCATCGTTGAAGAAGGCGCAAAAGATATGGAACGTTCCTTACTCGAAGGCAGCATCGACGTTGGCGTCGGCATTTTGCCCATTAATGAAGCGGCCTTCGACGTCGTGCCTCTCGTCGAGCGAAAACTGCTGCTCGTCGTCTCGGAAAGCCACCCACTCGCCGAACGTGAGCACGTTCCGCTCACAGCGCTTCGCGACGAAAATTTCTTGCTATTCATGCGTGGGTTCTCTTTGTACGACCGCGTGCGTGAAGCATGCATTGATGCCGGTTTTGAACCGAAGATTGTTAACGAAAGCACCCAATGGGACTTCTTGCTTAAACTCGCGCGGGAAAACATGGGCATCACTTTTCTGCCGGAAACCGTTCTTGCAGATGCCGCGACGAGCGGAATCAAAACGATTGACGTTCACCACCCGTCGATCCATTGGAACCTCGCTCTTATTCGCCGAAAAAACAGCTACCAATCCCCTGCTGCTGAGGAATGGATTCGCTGGGTGCGCGCGTACTTTGGGGATTGATGGTAAAGTGTCGCAAGTAAAAGAGTATTGGATAACACGGCTACGACGAGTCAATAGTTGATAAGCGCGTTTAACTAGCGAGGATGGGAATCTTTATATTTTCATCGGTGAAATTATGGGAAGAGGTTACGGTATGTATCTGACTCGATAACATCATCAGCCATATTTAAATTTCTCCTTCGATCCTTTCGGATGACGATAATGTATAGCCATTCAAAAACTTTTTTGAAATCCGTGTTGTAATGATCGCTCCATCTTCTCTTTACGTATTAGAGGATCGCAAAGGCGGTTCCATACAACTAGAATGTGGAAGGAGTGATTTTGTTGGACCCTCTATACGAGCCGTATCCATTGTCTCGAAAGTCTGTGTATGCTGAAAAAGGAATGGTAGCAACTTCCCAACCATTGGCTTCGCAAGCTGGTTTGGATATTTTGAAAAAAGGTGGTAATGCCATTGATGCAGCCATCGCGACTGCTGCATGTTTGACTGTCGTAGAACCGACAGGAAATGGGGTTGGTGGTGATGCTTTTGCGCTAGTATGGACGAAAGATAAACTACATGGTTTAAATGCTAGCGGTCCTGCACCCAGGTCACTATCCATTGATGCGCTACAAAGCGCTGGATATGAAGAAATTCCTGAACGAGGGTGGATTCCAGTGACTGTGCCTGGGGCGCCGGCAGGATGGGCGGAACTGAGTAAGCAGTTCGGCAAGCTTCCGTTAACAGAAGTGCTCAAGCCAGCTATTGACTATGCGGAAAAAGGTTTCCCGGTTTCCCCAGTCGTTGCACGTTTATGGGGTGAGGCTTATGACACTTTTTCTGAATTGGAAGGGACGGAATTCAGAAGCTGGTTCGACGCATTTGCTCCTTGTGGACGAGCACCTCGAGCAGGAGAAACATTTCGTTTGCCGGAACAGGCGAGAACGCTACGCGAGATTGCGAGTACGAACGCAGAATCATTTTATCGCGGAGAACTTGCAGAAGAAATTGAGCGTTTTGCCCAGCGATACGATGCCTATTTGACCGCTGATGATTTGGCTTCTTATCGTCCGGAGTGGGTTGAGCCGATCTCTGTGGACTATCGGGGTCATAAGGTGTGGCAAATCCCGCCTAACGGTCATGGAATTGTCGGACTGCAAGCACTCCGCATGCTGGATGGGTTTGAATTTGCTGAGCGAGACACAGTGGATACACACCATAAGCAAATGGAAGCGATTAAGTTAAGCTTTGCTGATGCCATGAAATATGTGACGGATCAGAGGTATATGGACGTATCGGTTGAGCAATTATTGTCTGATGAGTATTTGGAAAGCCGCCGCGGTCTAATTGGGGAAACGGCGCTTGAGCGAGAAGCGGGCAACCCTAAGATGGGCGGAACGGTGTATCTTGCAACTGCGGACAATGAGGGCAATATGGTTTCTTTTATTCAAAGTAATTATATGGGATTTGGATCAGGTCTTGTCGTACCGGGAACAGGGATTAGCCTTCACAACCGTGGGTATGATTTCTCAATGGATAAAAGCCATGACAATGCTTTGCAGCCCGGCAAGAAAACGTATCATACAATCATCCCAGGATTTTTGACGAAGGATGGCACAGCTGTAGGTCCCTTCGGTGTTATGGGGGGGATGATGCAGCCACAAGGCCACGTGCAAATGATCATGAACACGGTTGATTTCAACTTAAATCCACAAGCAGCGTTGGATGCGCCGAGGTGGAGATGGAGAGACGGGAACACAATCTCTGTGGAAAAGACGTTTCCCACACATCTTGTTCACGCATTGCAAAAGCGAGGACATAATATTGAGATTTCTGCGAACTCCATCGGTGATTTTGGACGAGGGCAAATCATTTGGAGAGATTCTAAGACTGGAACGTTAATTGGGGGTTCAGAATCGCGAACCGACGGAAGCGTCTCGGCGTATTAACTATAGATACAGCAGTGACCGTACCTTTGTAAAAAAAGGGTACGGTCACTTTTTTTGAGAGGAATACGGATAGAAGTGTTATTGAGGGATGTATCCTTTGAGTCTTTCTTTAATAGGGTAAGATAATCCCGTAATTTCACGCACCGTAATATATTACCTAATTCCTCCGCTAACATCCACCGTTTTCTAGTATGATTCGACACACGCTCGTCTGCCCGTCCTGCTATAATGAGCGTAAACAGGCAAAGGCTGATGGTGTGAAGGTAGCGACGATTGGTGGTGGTTCAAGCTATACGCCGGAATTGGTCGAGGGGTTAATTGATCGGTATGAGGAATTCCCCGTTGAGGAGCTGTGGCTTGTCGATATTGATGAGGGGGAAGAGAAGTTGAACATTGTCGGCAATCTTGCGAAGCGGATGATTGAGCGGGCGGGAGTGCCAATCCGAGTGTTTTTGACGTTGAACCGGGAGGAGGCGCTACGTGGGGCGGATTTTGTGACCACACAATTTCGGGTTGGTTTGCTCGAGGCAAGAGCGAAGGATGAGCGTATTCCGTTGAAGTACGAGGTGCTCGGCCAGGAGACGAACGGTCCAGGCGGGTTGTTTAAAGCGTTGCGCACAATCCCCGTCATTTTACAAATATGCGAACAGATGGAAACACTCTGTCCAGATGCGTGGCTCATTAACTTTACGAATCCAGCGGGCATGGTGACTGAGGCGGTGCTCAGATATTCGAATATTGAAAAAGTGGTTGGGCTATGCAACGTGCCAATTGGGATGGAGATGAATGTGGCGAAGCGGTTTGATGTGGACCATGAGCGTGTTCGAATTCAGTTTGCCGGCTTAAACCACCTCGTCTATGGACTGGATGTGTTTGTGGATGGGGTAAGTATTAAAGAAGAAGCGATCCGCCGTTTGGGCGAGAGCAGTACAGTGAAGAACATTAAAGGTCAAGACTGGGAACCGGATTTCATCCGAGCGCTCGGCGTGCTGCCGTGTTCGTATCATTTGTACTATTACAAATCAAAAGAGATGGTAAAGAAGGCGATGGAGAGTGAGACGCGGGCGGAAGTGGTGCAGCGTTTGGAGGAGGAGCTGTTCCAACGCTACAAAGACCCAGATTTATCTGTGAAGCCACCGGAATTGGAGGAGCGGGGCGGTGCGTATTATTCAGATGCAGCGATTCGTTTGATGACATCGATCTACAATGATAAAAGAGACATCCAAGCGGTGAACACGATGAACCGGGGCGCAATACACGGCATTCCGTATGAATCAGCAGTAGAAGTGAGTTGCATCATTACGAAAGACGGCCCGGTTCCGCTCACGATTGGGGAGTTGCCAGTTGCTGTTAATGGGCTCGTCCAGCAGATCAAATCGTTTGAACGATTAACAGTCGAGGCCGCGGTGAACGGGGATTATGAGAAAGCTGTACTCGCTTTGGCGATCAACCCGCTCACGCCATCTGATACGGTTGCCAAGCAAATTGTTGATGAGATGCTTGAGGCGCATAGGCATATTTACCTCAATTCTATTCTTCTAGTCCAAAATATACAGACTAATTTCCAACGAATGGATTATTTTATTCAAATAATGATTTATGCTAAGATATAATTGGTTGGTAGCCATTTTTGCTTCTCCCATACATGAGTATGGGAGAATTTTATTATATATAGAAACTATAAACTGGAGCCGTAAATGCTAGACCTTGTCGATTGGATGGTTTTCCTGTAACGTGAAAAGTGTAACTATTTAGACAACATAGCGGAGGGGTTTCGATGACGGAGATGGTATTGACGGATTTTTTGGATCGAGCGGTACAAATTTACGGTGACAAGCGAGCAATTATTGATCAAAATGATAACGTTTACACATATAAAGACGTGAACGACCGCGTCAATCAATTATCTCACGGTCTGCACTCGTTTGGTGTACAAAAGGGAGATCGGGTCGCGTACCTTGCACCAAATACGCTGGAAATGTATGAAGGTTTTTATGGTATTTTTCAGTTAGGTGCGGTCATGGTTTCTTTAAATACGAGATTGAAATCTGATGATTATTTATACATTCTCAATCATAGCGAGAGCCGGGTGTTGTTTGTTGACCACGAGTTATACTCGCTCGTCGAACCGATTATTCCGAAATTGGAACATGTGCAAACGATTGTCGTTCATGGTGCTGAGCGTTCGTCTGGGGCATATTACAGTTACGACGACTGGTTGGCAACACAACCGAAAGAGCCATTCCAACGGGCAGAAGTGAGCGAAAATGACATGTGTTCGCTTCTGTATACGAGCGGAACAACAGGCAAACCAAAAGGTCATGCTCACTCACCGGAACAACTACTTGCACGCACTTTCGTCTATGCACCATCTACGTGTGAACGACGAAGATACGTTGATTCATATTTTGCCAATGTTCCATGTGAATGGTTGGGGCTCGCCATTTTACTATACAGCGAACGGGGCAACGCAAGTGATGCAAAAGAAAATTGACCCTGCACAAATTCTCGAAAGAATGGAGAAGTATAATGTCTCCGTCATGCACATGGCACCGACCGTGCTCGGAAGTTTGATGGATACGTACCTTGAAAAAGAGCTGAACATGAACCAAGACGTGCGCGTCGTCATTGCCGGGGCAGCGCCTCCACAAGCATTCGTCAAAACACTAGAAGAAGATGTGGGCTGGCATTTCTATCAAGTGTACGGCATGACCGAGTCAACACCGCTCACACTCGCCTCATACATGTCATCTGAAGACGGGGACCAAATCGGAGATGCCTACTATGCTGCGAAAGCCAAGCAAGGCTACGAGATGATTGGCACGAAAGTACGCGTGTTCGACGAGCACGGAGAAGACGTTCCGGCAGACGGAGAAACTGTTGGCGAGCTTGTCGTTCGGGGTCACGGCGTGATGAAGGGATATTGGAAGAACGATGAGGAGACGAAGACCACGATTCGCGATGGCTGGCTACACACCGGCGATATGGCGACGATTGACGAAAGAAATCGTGTTCAAATCGTTGACCGGAAGAAAGATATTATTATTAGCGGCGGAGAGAACATCTCGTCTCTCGAAGTGGAGGATGTTTTCTATCGTCATCCAGCAGTAAAAGAAGCAGCAATCGTGGCGAAGCCCGATGAGAAGTGGGGAGAGACGCCACATGCGATTCTTGTGTTGCGCGAAGGACATGAGGCAACGGAGGAGGAGATGATCGGCTTTGTGAGAGAGCACCTCGCGCATTTCAAATGCCCACGTCACGTCACTTTTTTAGATGAATTGCCGAAAACGGCAAGTGGAAAGATTCAAAAAGTCTATTTGCGTGAAATGGTTTAATACCTCTCATTTCGTGTAATAAAGAATAGACAAGGAGTGATAAGCATGGCAAACCACGTGCAACTTGGTAAGTCTAACGTAAAGGCGCATCCGGTTGGGCTCGGCACGAATGCTGTTGGCGGGCATAACATTTATCCTGATATGCTTGATGAAGAAGAAGGACGCAATGTCGTGCGAACGGCCATTGACAATGGCATTACGATGCTCGACACAGCATACATTTACGGGCCGGAACGGTCAGAAGAACTCGTTGGAGAGGTCGTGAAGGAGTATGACCGCGAGAAAGTGATCATTGCGTCGAAGGCGGCACACCGTTTTCAAGGAGAGAACATGGTGTTCGATAACTCCCCTGCCTTCTTAAAAAAAGCAGTGGATGACAGTTTAAAGCGGATGCAGACAGATTATATTGATTTGTTTTACATTCATTTTCCGGATGAGGACACGCCGAAGGCTGAAGCGGTCGGGGCGTTGAAGGAGCTCAAGGACGCGGGCAAGATCCGTTCAATTGGGGTGTCGAACTTCTCACCCGCCCAGTTAAAAGAGGCGAACGCAGACGGCTACGTTGATGTGTTGCAAGCGGAATATAATTTGTTAAACCGCGGTGCTGAGACGGAGTTTTTCCCATATACGGAAAAAGAGAACATCACGTTCATCCCGTACTTTCCGCTCGAGTCGGGGCTACTCGCCGGTAAATACGACGAATCCACGACGTTCAACGACTTGCGAGCGAAGAAGCCATCGTTCCAAGGCGAAGCATTTAAAGCGAACTTGGCCAAGGTTGAGCGTGTGCGAGAAATCGCTGATGCAAAGGGCGAAGAGGTCGCGCACATCGTATTAGCGTGGTACTTGACCCGGCCCTCTGTCGACGTGATCATTCCCGGAGCAAAGCGGGCAGATCAAGTGAAAAGCAGCATTCGTGCCGCAGAGATCAGCCTCACCCAAGAAGAAATCACAGCCATTGATAAAATCTTCTCATAAAAAAAACGTCGCCGAAAGGCGGCGTTTTTTGTTTAGGGTGGGGGAATCCCGTAGAGAGTGGGGCGGGTGATGGCGGAATGCGGGAAAGCTGGCGACCTTCGACACCGCTGGTGCCGAAGCGAGACGCAATGAGCGAGGTGACCGGCCGGTGATCGAGAAATCTGCGCTCAAGTTAGAGCCAACTGCGCGCAAATTTGGTGGATATGCAGGAAAAGGGAGTAGAAATCGTCAACTGGATCGCAGAATTGAAGAACTAGAGCGCAGATCGCACGCCAGGCAGAAGGGACGACGACCCGGCGACCGTCGGCACCTTTCCGATACGTCCTACAGTTCCCTTTTTAATACAATTATGTATTTTTAACTCAATTTTGAATTGAATCAAGGTGACATCTTCTGTTTTAAAGCGCTTACATTATGGTATGGATCTTGCATAACGTAAGGCAAGTTCAAAGTGCAAGAGGAGGGTACGCATGAGAAGAAGATGGATCGGCGTTAGTGCGGTGGCGTGTTTACTCGGAGTGAGTGCATGTACTATAGGTGAGGATCGCGGGGACAATCAGCACGCGCACATTTCAGGCCCGACAGGCTCGGGGTGGTATCCGTTGTCTACATTACTTTCAGACATTTGGCTAGATGAGATTGAAGAGCTTGATGTGACGGTGGTGGAAGGCGGTGCAATCGGCAACATTCGTGAGGTGAATACGGCGAGGGATGTGCAATCAGGACTTGTGTTTGCTTCGGATTTCATGGACAGCATCCAAGGTGCAGGCGCATTTGCGGGCGAACCGCAGGAAAATGTGAAGGCGATTGCTGCGTTTTACCCGACGATGTGGAACATTGCTGTGTTGGAGGATAGTCCATATGAAACGCTGGAGGACGTCGTTCTGCACGGTGCAGATGCGATCAATGGGAACCCTGGAGATGCGAGTGAGGCGACCTTTCGGAGATTTTTGAAACGATGGGCTACGATGAGAAAGGGTTAGAAGAAGCAGATGTTTCGCTCAATTTCGGCGGATATGGTGATGCGGCCAATCAGTTGCGGGACGGGATCATTGATATTACTGTGCAAGGCGGTGGGCCGGGTGTACCGGCGCTAACTGAGGTCGATTCAACACGGACGCTCCGATTGCTTGAAGTACCTGAAGATGTCATGAACGAAATGGATGAAGCAGGTTACGGCTATTCAACGGGAATGACGATTCCTGCAGGCACATATTCCAATCAGACAGAAGACGTTGACGCGCTCGCAAGCTGGGCGATGATGATCATGAACGAAGCTGTGAATGACCACCTTGTGTACGAGATGACGAAACAAATCTGGGAGAGTGTCGATCGTGTCCAAGAAGAACAACCGAGCCGAGGGGCATGGTTTGACCCCGAGCATACATTTGATGTGATCGAAAATCCAGAAGAGAACATTCACCCTGGTGCGCTTCGCTACTATGAGGAGATTGGGGCGTATGATGGGGGTGGAGGGGAATGACTTCGGGATTAAACGTAAAAGCTGACGGAAAAATTGATTTGACGATTGCTGAAGAGAAGATGAATACAGATATTGAACGGGCGTATTACAATCCGAAACAAGAACATTTTTGGAAGCGCTTACGAATGCTTGTTATTGCTTGTATTGCGATTGGTCTTGCCGTTTATGTCCTGTACTATGCGGCATTCGGAGGGTTTCCGGCGTGGCAACATCGAATGATGTTTACGTCAATTGGGCTCGTATTGTGTTTTAGTTGTTTCCCATATAAAAAAGGGAAGCAGCAAGGACACCCGATTTTTGATGTGTTGCCACTCGTCCTTTCTATTGGGCTTTTGCTTCATGGGTTTTTCGCTTACCCAGAGATCGCTTTACGGCAAGGCGCTTCGAGTGTGTTTGATCAGGTTGTCGCGACGGTAATGATCTTTCTTATTATTGAAGGGGTAAGGCGAACGATCGGTCATGCGATGGCCATCTTGGCGCTGTTCTTCTGGCTGTATATTTTTATCGGGCCGATGTTTCCTGGCATTCTCGGTCACCAAGGCTTTAGTTATGGACGAATGACGGATGCGTTGTTCATTACGACCAATGGTATTTTCAGCGACCCGATTTATGTGGCATCGACAGTGCTCATCATCTTTCTCATTTTTGCCGCTTTTATGATGCGCACCGGTGTCGGGCAGTTCTTTATTGAATTTGCGTTTGCGTTAACGGGCAGGATTCGTGGAGGCCCTGCACTGGCGTCCGTGTTGTCGAGTGGCTTACTCGCTACGATTACCGGGAACGGCGCGGCAAACGCGTCCATGACAGGGCCGTTTACGATTCCTCTCATGAAGAGAGTTGGCTATAGCAAAACGTTCGCCGGAGGAGTGGAAGCTGTTTCATCTCAAGGTGGGCAAATTATGCCACCCATTATGGGCGCCGCAGCATTTGTTATGGCAGAGTTTACAGGCATTCCGTACATCGAAATTGCCGCGTATGCGCTCATTCCTGCGCTACTGTTTTTCATCGTCGTCGGAGCTGTCATTTACTTTCAAGCAAGAAAGCTTGGTTTAGAAGGAATTCCGAGAAGACAGTTGCCGAGCTTGAAAGAAATTATTTTGAAAAAAGGGTACCTCATCTTGCCGCTTGTCATCATTATCGTGTTGATGGTGCAAGGGACAAGTCCGATGAGAGCGGGGCTTTTCGCACTTGGAGCTGTACTCGTGCTTAGTCTACTGCGTAAAGAAAGTCGTTTGAACGTAATTGGGGTGCTGTCGGCATTAGAAGCTGGCATTAAAAATGCCATCCCAACGGTGATGGCGTGTGCAGGTGCAGGGATTATTGCTGGGTCGGTCATTATGACCGGGTTAGGGATGAGTTTCTCCCGATTTGCGATTGAACTTTCAGGGGGACAGCTTCTCCCGATGCTACTCATGATCATGGTCGCGTGTATCATTCTCGGGATGGGCATGCCGACAGTATCAGCGTACGTTATTCTCGCGACAGTGGCAGCCGGTGCGCTCGTACAATTAGACGTTCCAGTCATCGTCGCCCACTTTTTTGTTTTCTACTTTGGTATTTTCTCAGGCATCACGCCGCCAGTGGCGATTACGTCATTTATTACTGCGGGCATTGCTGGAAGCAATCCGCTCCGAACGTCGGTCTACTCGCTACGCATAGGCATGGCTGGGTTTATTCTGCCGTATATGCTCGTCTACAATTCTGCTCTCTCGCTTGAAGGAAATGTTGGCAGCGTCATATTCGGGCTTGTTACCGCACTGCTTGGATTGATTGCTTTTGCCGCCTTTGTTGAAGGGTGTATGTTGAAGAAAACAAACGTCATGGAGCGCGCTGCCCTCCTAATCGCCGCCGTCCTACTCGTGTACCAAGAACTGTATACCGATCTTTTAGGCATCGCCATGATCGTTGCTATTTTCCTATATCAATGGAGAAAACCTAATTCATACAAAAATGAATCGACTGATACAAAATTGAATCAATAACCGTGCTGGACCGCAATAAACTCGCCGATACGCACTGGCATGAACTTTGCAATTACTTGTAGGGAGAACAAGACATTTAGGAGGAACGAGCATGAATTTTAAATTAAGTGAAGAAAATGAGCAAATGAAAACGATGGTAAGGAATTTCGTAGATAAAGAGGTCGATTTGTACGCAAATGAAATCGAAGAAACAGAAGAGATTCCAAAACACCTCATTGATAAAGCGAAGGAGTTGGGATTGTTCGGATTGAGCATTCCTGAGGAGTACGGAGCATCGGCCTGGATACGGTCGGAAAATGCAACGTATTAGAACAACTCGGCCGCACACACAATGCATACGTATCGATGATCGGGGCGCATACGGGAATTGGCAGCATGGGACTCGTTCGTCTCGCGGATGAGCATTTGAAACAAAAGTACTTGCCTGACATTGCGTCTGGTGAGAAAATCGCTTGTTTTGCCTTATCTGAACCAGGTGCAGGGTCAGACGCAACCAACCTATCCACAACAGCAGAAAAACGTGGCGATCATTGGGTATTAAACGGGACGAAGCATTTTATTACGAACGCTCCGTTTGCTGACGTGTTTACCGTTTTTGCCCTCACCGATCGTGAAAAAGGCGCAAAGGGCGGCATTACCGCATTCCTCGTTGAGCGTAACTTCCCCGGCATTCATGTAGGGAAGCCGGATAAAAAAATGGGACTGCGCGGATCGAAAACCGCCCAAGTCGTGTTTGAGAATTGTGAAGTGCCAGCTGAGAACGTCATTGGCGAAGTTGGGATGGGGTATGTGAGTGCCCTTACGATATTAGGAGAAGGACGTGTGTGCCTCGGTGCTCGCTCGATCGGTTCGTGTGACAAACTGATTGAACTGTCAACCGAGTATGCATTAGAGCGAAAGCAGTTCGGCAAACCGATTGGAGATCAACAAGCCGTTCAATTTATGCTTGCTGATATGAAAACCGAAACAGAAGCAGCAAGAGCGCTCACATACCGGGGCGCGTGGATGCTCGACCAAGGAGAGAAAGCCATTCAAGAATGCGCGATGGCAAAGCTGTATGCCACCGACGTGTACAATCGTGTCGCTGACAAGGCTGTACAAATTCACGGGGGATGGGCTACATGGCCGAATACCCTGCGGAACGCTATTACCGGGATGCCCGCATTACGAAAATCTATGAAGGGACCAATGAAATTCAACGCGTCATCATCTCCAAACAAATGCTCAAACAGCAGGCAAAGGTCATGAGCTAAATGCTTACAAAAGCGTGGCTCACCCATTACCCTGACGGTGTCCCAGAACGAGTTGACGTTCCCGACATTTCCGTGGATGCATTGTTAAAACAATCGGCAACCCAATTCGGTGAACATACAGCCATCATCGATGACGGGCGAAAGATGACGTACGCCGAGCTAGATCAACAAGTCGACCAATTCGCCGCCGCTCTGCACGCACGTGGCTTAAAAAAAGGCGATCCGGTTTTGCTCATGTTGCCAAACAGCCATGAGTATATCCTATCGTACTATGCGATACTCAGAATGGGGGCGATCGTCGTACAAGTCAATCCGATGTATCAATCCCAAGAACTCGCTCATATGATCAGCATCGTGCATCCTCGCTTATTCATTGGCGAAACCAAGCAGCGCACAAAACTATCAAAATACAACCTCCCATCCATCTACATCGATGGAGAAACCGACGACCTTGCGACCATCATTCATAACGCCGACATCCATCGAAACGTAACGACCGAGATTACACCCGCCGAAGATGTAGCAGTCATTCAATTTACAGGAGGAACGACAGGCGTTCCGAAAGGCGCCATGCTGACGCATGCCAATCTTGTTGCGAACGTCATTCAAACGTTCGCATTTGCCAAAGGCACGCTCGTTCGGCCCGGTGAAGTATTTTTAGGGGTATCTCCATTTTTTCACGTTCTTGGGATGTCGAGCGTCATGAATCAGGGAATTTATGCCGCAGCCACAATCGTGACGATGAGGCGTTGGCGTGTGCAAGACGGTGTGCGGCTCATTAACGAGCACCAACCGACGTACTTTCCCGCTGTCCCGACGATGTACATTGGCTTGTTGAACTATGCGAAGAAACATCCGGTATCGTTTGGCAATTTCAAAGTGATGACCGGTGGGGGAGCACCGATGCCTGTTGAAGTGATCCGTGGTGTCGAACAACTCACAGGTGCGGTGATATCGGAAGGGTACGGCTTGTCTGAAGCTTCACCAACGACTCATCGCAATCCGTATCACGGCTTGCGCAAAGTAGGGAGTATTGGTGTACCGCTTCCGAGTACGGAGTGCCGCATCGTGGACATTGACACAGGGAAGGATGCCCACATCGGTGAAGCAGGGGAGTTGCTCATTAAAGGACCGCAAGTGATGAAAGGGTATTGGGGTGAGCCTGAAGCAACGGAGCAACAGCTCAAGGACGGCTGGCTTCGGACCGGTGACATCGCCACTGTCGATGCCGATGGTTATTTTTATATCGTCGGTCGCAAAAAAGAAATGGTCATTGGCAGTGGCTACAACATTTACCCTAACGAAGTGGAAGACTTGCTCTATGCACATGAACACGTGCTTGAAGTGAGTGTATACGGCGTTCCTGACCCGTACCGCGGAGAAACGCTTGCCGCATCGGTCGTCCTTACCGAAGGGGCTGACACGACAGCCGAACAATTAATCAAATGGTGCATTGAACATTTGGCTGCGTACAAAGTGCCAGAGATCATTGAATTTCGTAGCGAATTGCCAAAAACAACTGTCGCAAAGTGTTGCGAAGAAAGCTCGTTGAAGAAATGGTCGATAAACGAAAATAAACGAAAGCGGTGTGGATCACCGCTTTCGTTTATTTTTGCCATCTCGAGCACGATTGTCGGCGAATGAGTTGGTGGGGCACAATCACTTGCTCGGGTGAAGAGGTGCTGTCTTCGAGTTGCTTAAATAGCAGTTTCATTGCTTGTGTACCGAGCTCGAAGATTTGAATGTCGATGCTTGTGACCGGTGGTGAGGCGAGTTCGGAAATCATATAGTTGTTGAACGCGACGAGTGACAAGTCGTCGGGCACACGTAGCCCTAGCTAGCTCTTGGACAGTCCGCAAAATGCCGAAAATGACCATGTCTTCGGCAATGATTGCCGTCGGTGGCTCAGGGACGCTCATGACACTAATAAAGGCGTCCTGGCTACCAGTATGTTGGTCTGTATAATAGGCAAGATAGTCGTCGCGGACGGGCAAGTTCATTTGCGCGAGCGCTTCTTTGTAGCCGTATGTCCGGTCTTGAGATACGACGGCATCGGAGCGGTTTAAGATGAGGCCAATGCGTTCGTGTTTTAATAGTGTCAAATATTCGGTGGCAAGTCGCCCGGTGCGCACGTTGTCGTTATTTACATACCAGACGTCTTTTGGGTTCGTGACAGCGGGTCTGCCGAGCAAAACAAACGGAAAGTCTTGTTCGAGCAAGTAGTGTACGAGACGGTCGTTTTCCAAAGAGAAGAGCAGGATAATGGCATCGACACGTTTCTCTTGAACCATGCGCTGCACTTCCTCGAACACTTCTTCGTCCGTCTGACTTGTCGTCAAGTACAGTCCGTAGTTCTTTTTGTGCGCTTCGGTGCTAATGCCGCGAATGACTTCTGGGAAGAACGGATTTTGAAAAGAAACATGAGCGGAGCTTGGCATCACAAGTCCGATCGTCTTCGTTAACTGGCTAGCAAGGCTGCGAGCGGTATGGTTTGGGTGATAGTTTAAGTCGGCAATGGCTTTTCGTACACGTTTCGCCGTTTCAGCACTGATCTTCGGGCTGTTTGCCAACACTCTAGAAACGGTTGATGTGGCTACTTTTGCTTCAGATGCAACATCTTTGATCGTTACGCTCATGTTCATGGTTCCTCCTCGGTCGTTACGCCCACCACATGTCAGATGCTGGTTCTTTTATGATGACAGACTGTAAGTTTCTTACAGCTGCTGCAAAGCCTTCTTCTATGGACATAATCGGATCTTCGTGCTCAATGCTAATGGCATGGTCATATCCGTACGTACGTAGGGCGCTAATCATGTCGGCCCAGTCGTAAACCGGGTGTCCGTATCCCACAGATCTAAATGACCAGGCGCGGTTCGGGACATCGGAATAAGGCTGCATGTCAAGGACGCCGTGGCGGTTCATATTTTCTTTGTTCATGTACGTATCTTTCGCATGAAAATGATGAATGAGTCCAGCTTCGCCTAGGATTCGGATAGCTGCGACCGGGTCAATGCCTTGCCACCACATATGGCTAGGGTCAAAGTTCGTTCCGATCACATTCCCTGTTTCTTGAGATAATTTTAGCATGGTATGTGGAGAGTGGACAGAAAATCCTCCGTGCATCTCAATGCCGATTTTTACGCCGTGGTCTTCAGCCACTTTCGCAACATCTTCCAATAAGGATGATTTTTTGTTCCCATTGCCAGTCATAAATGTCGGAGTATTGGGTCGGCCACGGAGCGACAGGCCAATGGGTGACCGAACTGTTCTCCCCACTACCTGGCGTACCGGAAAATGTGTTGACGACGGGAACGTCAAGTTGGCTCGCGAGTTTGATCGTATTCATAAGCTCCTGATGTGCCGTTTCCGCTTCGTTTTTATCTGGGCTGAGTGGGTTGTTGTGGCAGCTGAGCGCGCTAATTTCCAGCTCGCGTTTCTCCACTTCTTGAAGGTATCTTTTTCTTGCATCGGCATCTTCTAGCAATGTTTCTGTTGGGCAATGATCGTTGCCTGGGTTTCCGCCTGCGCCGATTTCAACGGTTTCAAGACCGGCACTTTTTACAGTATCAAGCATCGTTTCAAAAGATTGTTGTGCGAATAAAACAGTAAATACACCTAGTTTCATCGTAGATCATACCCTTTCTTTCGTGATCGAGATTGTACGTTTTTCATTGGAAGATTCCAACGCCGCCAAGATGATTTCTAGCGACCTGAGGCCATCGGTGCCCGTAACAGGTGGTGCGTCTCCATTGGCAAGGCTGTGAATGAACGCATCAATCACACCAGAGTTTCCTTGAGATTCGTTCGTTTGAATTTCACCGAGCTGAAGCGCTTCTGTTTCACCCTCTACACGATCAATAATGAGCGAGTGTTCGGGATCGTCTTCGCAGCGGATCATGCCTTTTTCGCCGTAAATGATCGTCGAATTATCTTCTGCAGCACGATACGACCAGCTGGCCGAAAGTGAGATCAGTTTGCCAGTTTCTGATTGTAAAATGCACAAGGCGTTGTCTTCGACGTTGCCATGAGGTTTCGATAGGTTGCTCGTAAACGCAGACACTTCAGCAATCTCTTCTCCGAGAAGGAAGCGAACGAGGTCAGCTTTGTGTACGCCGAGATCACCGAGTGCGCCAACAATGGCTTTCGATTGATCAAAAAACCAACTGTCTTTGCCGTCGGCACTCCAGCCTTCAGGACCGCCATGACCGAACGTTGTGCGCACGCTGTAAACTGCGCCAATTTCACCGTTTTTGATTAGTTCGCGTGCTTTCACATGAGAAGGAACAAATCGCTGGTTATGGGCAATCATTAACGTTTTGCCGGAGCGCTTCTCCGCGTCAATCATCGCCTCAGCTTCTTCGACAGAAGCGGCCATCGGCTTTTCGCAAAGAACATGTTTGCCAGCATCCAATGCGGCAATGGAAATGCTCGCATGGTGTACGTTTGGTGCACAAACGCTAATGATATCCACATCACTCTCGAGCAGTTCTTCTACGGTCGTGTACGCACGTGCCCCGTATTGATCGGCCATTGCTTGTGCCCGGTCTTTATTTGGATCAAAAATCCCAGCGATTTCTGCGTGCTTATTTGCGTGATACTCTGGTAAATGTCGATGAACAGCAATGCTGCCGCAACCGACAATGCCTACTTTAAACGTCGTCATAAATGCCTCCTGCTAGTTTTATTTTTGTCTTACCGTCCATCCGTTGCCTTCGTGCAACGTTTTATAGTCTGTAAGTTCTTCAGTTGTTGAACCGATGTGTATGATGAGTGTTTCCTTCTCATTTCTACGTTCATAGGCGACACCGTCAGTGGTGTCAATGAACTGAAACGATCCGTCGCGAAGCGCAGCGTGTTCACGTCGCAACCCGGTCATCGCCTTGTAGAACGCGAATAGGTCGTGGTCTTGTTTTTCCTCGTCCCATTCCATCGTTTTCCGGCAGCCGGGTCGTGACCACCGTCTAAGCCAACTTCATCGCCGTAATACACGCACGGCGTGCCCGGGAACGTGAATTGAAATAAGACAGCTTGCTTCATTTTCTCTTTATCGTTCTCACACAGCGTTAAGAGGCGGGCCGTATCGTGTGAATCGAGTAAGTTAAACGCAGCATTGGTCGTTTGCTCGGGGTAGGTGACGAGCAAACGCTCAATGCGTTGTTGGAATGTGGTTCGGTCAATGCGTTGTTTGCAGAAGTAATCCAACACCGCATTCGTGAATGGATAGTTCATGACAGCATCAAACTGATCGCCTTGAAGCCAAGGACCTGATTCGTGCCACACTTCGCCGAGTATGTAAGCGTCCGGATTGACATCTTTCACAACGTGTCTGAATTCACGCCAGAAAGCATGGTCCACTTCATTGGCAACATCAAGACGCCATCCATCTACGCCAATATCTTCAATCCAATAGCGGGCAACTTCTAGGAAATATGCTCTCACTTCAGGATTTTCAGTATTGATCTTCGGCATTTTCGGTTCAAAAGCAAATGTCCGGTAGTTCGGCTGCGGATCACTCGTTACAGGAAACTGAGGGAGGTGGAACCAGTCTTTATATTTTGAGTTTTCCTGCCTTTCCAGTACGTCTTGAAACGGTGGGAAGTAGTAACCGCTATGATTGAATACCGCATCAAGCAGTACACGGATGCCGCGCTCGTGACAACGATCAACAAGCTTTTTCAGCAATGCGTTATCGCCGAAATGTGGGTCAACGTTCATATAGTCGATCGTGTCGTATTTATGATTCGTTGTGGCTTTAAATACAGGTGTGAAGTAGATGGCAGTAATGCCGAGCGTTTCCAAATGATCAAGGTGGTCAATTACACCTTGCAAATCACCGCCGAAAAAGTTGTCGGGCTGGGGCTCAACCTCTCCCCAACGTTCTTTATTGGTAGGCTTAACGAGTCATCGCCATTTGCAAATCGCTCCGGAAAGATTTGATAAAAGATCGCATCTTTCACCCATTCAGGTGGTCGAATGATGTCGATTTGATTTAAAAAAGGATAATGAAAGCAATCATCAAGGTTTTCTTTAGAACCCTTTGTGAAACCATTCTCGTGAAAAAGAACGTCTTCATTCGCATCAGATAATCGAAAGCAGTATGTGAGCCTTTTGTTCGGAGGCTGAATTTTAATTTCGTAATGGTCATGCCATTCATCTGAAGAACGACACACAAGCTTCTCCTCGGTCCGGGTTTCATCCCACGCATATTTATCACCGTAAATGACGTGAATGGCAGTTAGTGCATTGTTGGCCGTTCGTACACGTAAATGAACGGTACTTTCATCAATGGCGTAGGCCATATGGGACTTCGGTTCGTGCAAGACTGCAGCGAGTTGCATACACACCCTCCTCATTTTTTGTGCAATCGATACCATCATCATTTCACCAAATAATGAAACCGCTTACGTAATTGACAGTCGCTACCATACCGTCATTGTATGCCTTTTTATATTACGGTTCAATAGTAATTTTTATGTAATTTAAGAATCTTTTAAAAAAACACTAGGCAAACGGGCGTATGTATGATTAAATAACTGTGAAAGCGGTTACTCATTCATTTTGTGCAAACGTTTGCTTAGAAATGACTTTAGGGGGAATGACTGAATGTCTAAAAAGTACGGGTTTTTATTTATGAGTGCAGTGCTCATGACTACCTTGGCAGCATGTGCACCAGACAGAGACGAAGAAACCGAAGCAGGTGGAGAAGTATCAGAAGGGGAAGAGCCAGATAAGCCAGATTCCCTTCATGTATGGGTAAATGAAGAAGACGATCAGATCGCAGCCGTTCAAACGATCGTAGAAAGATATGAAGAAGAAACAGGCATTGAAGTGCAATTAACGTCTATGGATATGTTCGATCAAGTGGAGAACATTGCGCTTGATGGACCGGCAGGATCTGGACCAGACATCTACTTTGCGCCACATGATCATACAGGGAACTTAGCGGTTCAAAACTTGGCTGAACCTCTAGAATTAGGGGAATACGAAGATCGATTTACTGAGGAAAGCATCCAAGGGATGACGTATGATGGCGAAGTTTACGGTGTACCGCTCGTATCTGAAACGTACGGTTTGCTGTACAACACGGAGCTCGTTCCTGAAGCCCCAACAACGATTGATGAGCTTGAGGCGATTGCTGAAGAGTTAACCGATACATCGCAAGATGAGTTTGGCTTTTTGATGGAACATAACAACATGTATTTTGCTTACCCATTCCTGACTGGGTTTGGCGGCTATATCTTCGCTGAAACGGACGGAGGTTATGATACGTCTGACATTGGTCTCGCAAATGAAGGAGCGATTGAAGGTGTCGAGCGGATGCAAACGTGGAGTGAGAACGGTTGGATTCCACCATCGATCGACCCAGAAATTCAAGATGGTCTCTTTACAGATGGAAATGTTGGGGTATCGTTAACCGGACCGTGGAACATCCCGTCGTATTCAAGTGCGATTGGTGAAGAGAACTTAAGGTCTGCACCGTTACCTGAATTACCAAACGGTGAAGTTGCGCCGTCATTGATTGGGTTCAAGTCGTGGATTCTTTCGCCATTTTCTGAAGAGAAATATTGGGCGCAAGATTTGATGATCTTTATGACTGAAGATGAGAACAACATGGAGTATTACCGTGTCGCCGGTGAGATGCCTGCGGTAACGCACTTGTTGGAGGACCCAGAAATTGCGGATGATGAATTGATGCAAGGGTTTGCTGAGCAAATTCTTAACGGTTCACCGATGCCGAACGTTCCGGAAATGAATCAAGTGTGGGAGCCAATTGGTGATGCGCTACAATTCTCAGCACAAGGGGAAGATCCTGAAGAAGTGTTAGAAGAAGCCGTCGATTTGATCCATGAAAACATTGCAACGATGGGTAACTAAATAGAAGAGAGAGGGGCAAAATGCTCCTCTTCTTATCATTCAAGGGGGTGGAACGCTTGTCTATGATGCCAGAAACAAAGCCAAAGCATACGCGACACAAGCCTGCACTGGCACTTGTCCTTTCCATTCTATACGCCGGTCTTGGTCAATTGTATAACCGCAGATGGGGCAAAGGGTTGACCCTGATTCTGTTTATGACGGCGTTTATCATCGTATTTGCCGATTTTATCGGTCTTGGATTATGGGGCATTACGACGCTTGGTACACTCGAAGGTGTCGACCATTCCATCATGCTGCTTATCCAAGGGCTCATTTCCATTTTTATTCTCGTTGCTTTTCTCGTCTTCTACGTTGTGAACATTATCGATGCGTACAAAGAAGCCATTCGGATTCAAGATGGTCATCGCTCATTTACAATTAGAGAATCTTTCAGAAGTACATATGATAAAAGTTTTCCGTATTTGTTGTTATCCATTCCGATGGTACTCATGTCCTTTATCGTTATATTGCCGCTCATATTTATGGTGTTGTTGGCGTTTACGGATTATCACTTATACAATGCGCCGCCAGCGAATCTATTAAACTGGGTTGGGTTTGATAACTTTATTGCGTTATTTACCGTCGATATTTGGCAGAATACATTTTTCAGTGTGTTGTCATGGACGGTCGTGTGGACGCTTGTAGCGACGACGTTGCAAGTGAGTTTAGGTTTATTTTTAGCCGTACTCGTTAACGACAAACGGGTGAAGTATAAGCGCCTGATTCGCACCGTGCTCATTCTGCCGTGGGCCGTGCCGGCGTTTGTGACGATTCTTATCTTTTCTGCGATGTTTAATGATGGCTTTGGTGCATCAATCGCGATTTATTAATCCCACTGTTCGGGTTGGAAATTCCTTGGCAGTCGGATCCATTTTGGACACGCACAGCGCTCATTATGATTCAAACATGGTTAGGGTTCCCGTTTGTGTTTGCGCTGTTTACAGGGGTGTTGCAAAGCGTATCAAAAGATTGGTACGAGGCTGCAGACGTCGATGGCGCTTCGCGATTTTCGAAGTTTACGAAAATCACGTTGCCCCACATTTTATACGCAACAGCACCGCTGCTCATCATGCAATACGCCATGAACTTTAACAACTTTAATATCATCTACTTATTTAATGAAGGGGGCCCTGCAATTCGTGGGCAAAATGCCGGTGGTTCAGATATCCTCATCTCGTGGGTGTACAGCTTAACGTTCCAAAACCAGAACTACAATATGGCTGCGGTCATCTCCTTGATCATTGGTTTAATTGTCTGTTCGGTTGCGTTTTGGCAGTTTAGACAAACGAGGTCTTATAAAGAGGAGGGGAAAGTATTTTGAAACGGTGGAAGGATCGAATCGAAGTCTCAACCATATACATCATCATTCTCGTTATGTTCACCATCATTATCTATCCCTTACTCTGGACGTTCGGCATGTCATTAAATCCAGGCTCGAGTATGTACTCGGCGACGATGATTCCAGACAATTGGAGTTTCACCCATTACGAGTGGCTCTTCTTTGATCCCGCAAGCAACTACGTGACGTGGTACAAAAACAGCCTTATGGTCGCCGTAGCAAACTCATTTTTCTCGGTACTTACCGCGGCGCTTGTCGCGTACGCCTTCTCAAGGTACCGCTTTGTCGGCCGGAAAAACGGATTGTACGTGTTGCTCATCTTGCAAATGTTTCCCGTGCTCATGGGGATGGTGGCACTCTTCATCCTGCTTAACTTCATCAACATGCTCGATTCGCTTGTCGGGTTGACGCTCATTTATATTGGCGGCAGCATCCCGTTCCAAGCGTGGCTCGTCAAAGGGTATTTTGATACAATTTCTAAAGATTTGGATGATGCTGCCCGCATCGATGGCGCAGGTCACTTGCGCGTCTTCTTTACGATCATGTTGCCACTAGCCAAACCAATTCTCGCCGTCGTGGCCCTGTTCGAATTCATGGCGCCATTTATGGACTTCTTGCTCCCGAGAATCGTTTTGCGGAGCGCAGAGAACTACACATTAGCCTCGGGCTGTTTAACATGGTAAACAATCAGTTTGCCAACAACTTCACAACCTTTGCCGCCGGTGCCATCCTCATTGCCGTACCGATCGCCGCCATCTACTTGTTCTTGCAACGTTACTTAATCGCAGGACTTGCCCAAGGTGGGACGAAAGGTTAATTGATCGTTGTTCGAAGGAGAAAGGTGCGCGATGCGCACCTTTCTTTATGTATGTGCGGGCGACATTAGCGCGCAAGTTTGCGGATTTCCCTGTATTACCGGCCATATGCATAAAACTAGAGCGCAGATGGTTCCAACTTGCGCACAGATTGCGCCCCCGCCGACAGTGCCCGGCGGTTGCTAAGTTGTCATATAAAAACCGGATGTTCTTTACGGAGCATCCGGTTCTGTGTGGCTCAGCTGATTTTCTAGACGTCTTCAGCTTGCAGCTTCCTAGCCTCGGGCTTGTCTTCTTTCGTTACGTACAATGCACCTAAGAAGAGGGGAATTTGCAGTGGAAGACGCAACCACAACAGCGCAGGATGCATTTTCTTCCCTTTAATGTATGTTTTGTTTCTCATCGCCATGTATATGTTCGCTGGAAATACGAGAACCATGAACACCGCGAGTAGTTTGCCGATGACCGCTCGCCCCTTCTTCGCCCATATGGCGAATGAAAAAAAGAGCTCAAACGCACCAGAAACTAGAACAATCCCTTTACGAAAAGGTAGTGATCTCGGTACGATGCTTCGGAACACACGTTCATTCGTAAAATGCAACGTGCCTGCAGCAAATAACAAGACCGAATATAAAATACGGAACACGTTTCTCAAAAAATCCCTCCTTCAATTCCTAGTCTATTCCTTTCATTCACCATCTTCAAACATTTCCAGGTAGACGATGAGAGCGATGAGTATTAGACTTACAAGTAGGAAAGAAGGAATAGACGTGACACATATCGAGAGTGGAACGAGAACGTATTATTATGCTTCAATCGCCTTATTTATGGCGGGTTTTGTTACATTTGCGACGATCTATGCAACGCAGCCGATGCTTCCCATTTTTTCATCGGAATTCGGGGTCCCTGCGCAAACGGCAAGTCTAACAGTTTCGGTCACAACTGGGATGCTCGCTTTAATTCTCCTCGTCGCCGCTCCGATGGCTGATCGGTTTGGCAGAAAAAATATTATGGTTTGGTCGATGTTTTTGACCGCTTTTATGGGCCTGCTTACTGCGTTTAGCCCGACGTTTAGTGCGATGCTCATCTTGCGAACGTTACTTGGCATTACCGTTGCAGGCGTGCCTGCAATCGCGATGACGTATATCGTCGAAGAGTTTGACCCCCGCGGTCTTGGGCGGATTATGGGTTTGTACATTGCAGGGTCGAGTATTGGGGGAATGAGCGGTCGGTTAATGTCAGGGGTGCTCACCGACATTTGGAGCTGGCAAACCGCCCTCGGTGTGCTCGGTGTATTGAGTCTCATTTTGAGCATCTGTTTTGCTTTCTTTTTACCGGCATCAAGCAATTATGTGCCCAAAAAGTCGTCCGTAAAAGAGGCGTTAGCCAAATACGGCGCGGTACTCCGCAGTGGACGGCTTGTTGCTATGATCTCTCTAGGGTTTATTCTCATGGGTGCGTTCATTGCGTTATTTAATTATTTTGCTTACCTATTAATGGAGCCCCCTTTTAATCTAAGTCAAACCGTTATCGGAGCCATTTATATTGTGTATCTTGCGGGCACGTTTAGCTCCGTTTATATGGGCAGGAAAGCGGATCGTTACGGGAAACCGGCCATCATTCTTGTCGGTGTCGGGTTAATGGCGGTTGGTGCTCTTGTCACATTAATTCCTTACGTAGCTGTGAAAATTATTGGCATTATCGTGTTTACGTTCGGTTTCTTTGGTGCACACTCAACGGCGAGCGCATGGGTGAGTCAAAGATCAGGGGAACAGCGCTCTCAAGCGTCGGCGCTATACTTGTTTGCGTATTATGCAGGGTCAAGCATCGCAGGAGCGATTGGTGGCTTCTTTTGGACGTCCTTTGCATGGATCGGCGTCGTTATTTTTATTCTTGTGTTGTTAGCATTGGCGCTTCCCGTCGTTCATATTGCGAACAAAACATCGGAGGTGAAAGAATGAGTCATGCGTTCATGAGCGTCATCGTATATGGAATGCTCGTTGTATCAGGAATGATTTTCGTCGATGGTCCGATTACTTTGGATACCCTTCTTTTGCCAAGTGTGGGCATTTTCCTTACCGTCGGTTTTGTCGAACATTTTACGATGAAAAAGAAAAGACAACCGCCACAATGGCTCGTGATTGGTTCATTTGCAATCGGGGTCGTTGTTGCAGGCTCGATGATTAGCGCTCATCTCATCATCGGCTAATCTAAGAAACGAAAGGAATGATCCGGTGCAACCATTAGTCGTTAGCCGCTTGAATAAACGATTTAAAAAGCATGAAGTTATTCAAGACTTAAGCTTTTCACTCGATCGTGGGTTAGTGTATGGATTTCTTGGCCCGAACGGGTCTGGGAAGACGATGACGATTCGCATGATTGCGTCCTCATCTCCATGGATTCAGGGGATGTTCACATTGAAGGAAAGAGTATACGAACGGAGAGAGAACAGGCACTTCGGCATATTGGGGCCATCGTCGAGGACCCGGACTTGTACGGATACTTAACCGGTCGCCAGAACTTGCAACACTTTGCAAGCATGTACCCTGAGACAATTTCGGACGAGAGAATCGAAGAAGTCATTCGCCTCGTCGAGTTAGAGAACCGCATTGATGATCGCGTCAAAAAATATTCGCTCGGGATGAAGCAACGCATTGGCATTGCCGTTTCCATTCTACACTCCCCGACCATCCTCATTTTGGATGAACCGACGAATGGACTCGATCCGAAAGGCATCCGCCAACTTCGCCATTATTTGCGTAAGCTTGCAGAAGAAGACAATGTAACGGTTTTCGTCTCGAGTCATCAGTTAAACGAAGTTGAGGTTCTATGTGATCGTGCGATTGTGATTAACGACGGGAAAGTTGTCGATGAATTGAATATGCAAGATCGACATTCGGGTACGGAGTATACCGTCTCTTTTGAAGTGCAACCAAAAGACCGAGCCATCCAGGTGTTAAGCGAATTTGGTAGTGCTCAAGAAACGGCAACAGCACTCGACTTAGCCGAGTGCAAGTATGAGGATATTCCTGCAATCGTTCGCGCGCTCACCGCTGCTGATGTAGAAGTGTTTGCTGTGAAGTATCAGCAACGTTTAGAAGAACGATACTTCTCGCTAACGGAAACGAAAGGTCGTGAGCCACGATGATGAATCTTCTAATTAACGAGTGGATGAAGGCTTGGTACGGAAGAAAAGTATGGATTTTTATGATCGTGATGGGTGTGGCGGTAACGTTCACATTTTTTGTCGCGCTTTTAATGAACATGAATTTCGACTTGATGATTACAACCGAAGATTTCATTACCGTCGGCTCGGCGATGAGCTTCTTCGTCATACTGTACAGTTTTGTGCTCATCACCGGTGCCATCTCTGGTGAATTTGCCTCGGGCACGATCAAACAATTATTGATTCGACCCGTATCTAGACACCGCATCTTGTTGTCGAAGTGGGTAGCAAGCTTATTATTAAGCATTGGGTTGTACGCCTTGATGATGCTCGTCATCTTTTTGTTTGGCCTGTTCTTTCCGCATCAGCAGTCCCTCGTCGATACGCTCATTGATGCAGGGTTGTTCGTGCTGTACGCCACTCCTACGTTCGTGTTTTACGTATCATTCGCAACGCTCGTTGGTGTAATCACAAGAAATACAGCCGTTACGGTCGTCATTACGATTTTGCCGTATTTCTTTGCTGATATCTTTTTAATGATTGCCAATCAGTACGAGTGGACACAGTGGGTCGTATTCCGACATATTGATGTGTTTACGAATTACCACCCGGCGAGCTTCTTTGAGCCACCGTTTGAGAGTATGTGGCTTCGATTGGCTTTCTCGGATTGCACATCGCCGTCTTCTTAGCCGTTGCGCACATCGTATTCAAAAAACGCGACGTTATATAACGTCATCTAGCGAGTGAACGACGCTATCACGCACACGCACTTCATACACACGGTTGTCCTCATGAAACGCGAACAAGCCGTTGTTGAAGTCAGTGCCTAAGTATTTGAAGAAGATGCCTTCAAAATCCGTGTTCTTCTCGTGATTAAAGCTCAGTACGTAAGAATCGTCGGATTGCTTGATGAGGTAGCGTTCACCCCACGCTCGAAGTTCCAGTCGGCTTCTGCATCGGCGCGAGGTTTCGGCACGACGTGCAGGTCAGCCGACGGCAACTCGTGCAAAAGAACGTCAATGATCGACCCACCAAGTAGCGTCGTCCAGAGATTCTCCACTTGCTGACCGATGACGACTTGTGTGGCTTCAACGTCCTCCGCTGTCTTCTTAATCACACGTGTGATGTTATGGGCTTGACTGTTCTCTATAATTAATTGTGCTTCACACTGTTCGGCAAGCTCTTGGAAGATACTCATGTCTACGAGCTTGTCGTTTTTGTAGTCGTCTTCAGGTAGCGAGTCAAAGATTAAAATATAGAGGCGGGCGTCGCTCGTCCGAGCCAGTTCGGCGCCGCGCTCGATGAGGCGTGTGCCATGATGTCCGTAGTTCACGCAAACGAGAATTCGTTCAGCCATTAGCGATGACTCCTTTTCTAGGCAAAGTGCTCAAAATGGTCGGTAAGTTCATGAACAATTCCTTTCTTCACATTCGCTTCGCAGATGTCGTTTTCGTCGTAAAATGCAAAACGCCCGTTGTTGAAATCGGTATGCCGATGTTTAAAGAATACCCCTTCATGCGAGGCGTCGGTGTCGTGATGGAAGTCGAGCAAATACGTACCGTCATTGTTCGGGTATAGGTATGCGTCCATCCCTTTTTCAAACGTCCATTCGGCATCTTCGTGGGCGTGATCGGGCGGGATAATCTTCACTTGGGTTGATGGCAAGTGATCGGTTAAATGGTCGGCAGTGGACCGGCCTAGAAACTTCCGCCACAACCCTTCGCTATACTCACCAATAATAATGTGCGTGGCTCCGATTTCCTTTGCCGTTTCTGCGAGGCGTTTCGCTGTCGTCAGCGCCCGCCCATCGCTAATAAGGAGGTCAGCAGAATGCTTCTCCGCCAATTTTTGAAATAGCGACATACCGACTATTCGATGCTCATGGTCCTCTTCACATGCCATATTGTCAAACAAATAGATTGTTAGTCGGTGCTCATCCTCAATATGAGTAAGCGCCTCCTGTATAAAGCCAAGGCCATTTTGCCCGTGCTTCACACAAATCATCGTGTGCTCGGTCATTCGTTCCACTTCCCTTTGGTGATTTCTCCAAATTATGCCCAAAGAAGCGGTGACGTATGCGCGATGGGTGGGGAGAACAGGTGGGTGAGGAAGTGCAAATGGGAGAATTGCGGTGGTGGGGCGCTTTGGTCTGCCAATCTGCGCTCAAGTGACTTTACCGCTAAATTTGAGAAACTTGAGCGCAGGTTTATCCAAGCCTAAAATCCAGCGACTTGTCGGTCCCCGTCGGGGACCGAAGCAAAACCGGCCTCGGTTCGGCGCGGCCCGCGCCGACAGGATGCGCGTACTTTGGGGCGGGAGGAGCGCCCGTCCCGCTACAGCCGGAGTGAAGTTGTATGAGAGCGCAGCGCTTGGGGCGCAAACTGTCACAAATCCTGAGATAAGTGACATTTCAGGAAGAAATACCGGCGGCTGAGAGTGGCAAATGTCACATAAAGGATCCAACTGGTCACAAAAAGTCGTTTCAGTGACAATCTGGTCGATACGAGCCGGAGTTTTGGCATGGATGGTCACATAAATGATGATACGCCCGCCGCCGGGGACAGAAACGGAACCGGTCTCGGTTCGGCGCGACTCGCGCCGACAGGATGCGGGTACTTTGGGACGCGCCCCGCCCTGTCCTCAGCGATACCCCCTCCCCCGCCTATTACAGACGAATATGCTCATAATGCGCGCGTACGAACGCATAGATTCCAAAGGCGATGACACCGACGGCGACGATGCCGAGCCAGAGACCGCCGAAGGGCTGGTCTTGTAAGGTGGCGAGGGCGTCATCGAAACCTTGGGCTTCATCGGGGTTAGAACGGATGGCGGTGATGGTGAAGAAGTAGCCGATAATGACGAAAATGATGCCGCGAGCACTGAAGCCGATTTTACCTGTGATGGCTGCGAAATGTTGTTCTTTTGGGGTCATTTCGTATACTTTAAAGCCGTCCATATGACGTTCTTTGAGCCCGGAATAGACTTGAAATAGACCCGTGGCAATAATGATGAGGCCAATAATGACGACGAAGATAGCGCCAAACGGCTGAGCGAGCAAGTATGATGACACGGTGGACTCGCTATATTCGCTATTTGTGTTTTGGCTCATCGCGATGCGGAAAGCTTGCACAGAGACAAATGTGTAAATGCCTGCGCTTAATAGGTGACTCCCGCGCTGTACTAACCCACCTACAGCGGTGCCGTTACGGTCGATATCTTTAAACGTTTTTAAACACATGAACATGATGAACCCAATTAGGCCAGTGCCGATGGCGAAGAGTAGAAATTGACCAAATGGAAATTTTGCTAATGAATGTAAGGCGCCCGTTGTGTTTTCGGTGTCACCGCCGACGCCGGCTGCTGCCATGAAGGCAAGAATGCCAATAAGGATGAACACCGTTCCTTGACACATGTAACCAAACCGTGCGAAACGATCGACCCAGGAAATCATCTGCCTCACCTCTTGTACATATATATCAAAGAAATGAAAAAATAGAAGAGGGTTTAATGGAAAAAGACCTCAATTCCAAAGGAATTGAGGTCCCGGTTTATTCGCTTCGAAATGCTGCGCGTAAATAATACAGCTTCGTTATGATGTAATAGCCGTATTGGAGTGCGGCTCCTAGTGTGATGACGAGCAAGCTGTTCCAAAGCAATGCGGTTCCACCCATGCCTTCTAAGATGCTGTTTAACATGAGAAACGCAAACGAGGCGTGCAGCGTTCCGACGGCGTAGGGCACAAAGAACAAGAAACGGATTTTGGAACCAAGTATCTTGCCGGCTTCTTTACGAGTTATGCCCATTCGATGTAAAGAATGCAATTGTTTCTTCGTTTCGCCGAGTTCGGTAAATAGTTTCAAGTAAAGCATACTGCCTTGCACGATAAAGAAGAGCAAGCTGACGAATAAGCCGATAAATAGTGTTAAGGAAAATGCTTGTTGCGTCCCTTGATAGTCCGGGGCAGCCGCTTGGATGAAATAGTGATTCACATTCGTGCTCCCGGCGTCACGAAGGGCGTTGCTCACGTCAACTTGATCTCGCCAATCTTCGAATTCATAACCGTAAGCGTGCGCGCGCTCAACCCCATCTGCTTCGTACAAACGCTCATACACTGCGTCTGATACGACCGTTTGCACGAAACCAGCGTCTACAGTAGCAACGATCGGCTGTGCCCCTCGCTCGGTCACGTCAAAAGATTCTCCGAACAGCTGAATCTCCTCGACCGTTCCTAACGGGTTCCCCGGCATATTTTCAATTAACGGTGAAATGATAAACACTTCGTCTTCCGCGAGTGAAACAACATCCTCACCCCGATGTTCTGCGACCGAATTGTAATCACTTTCCTTGAGAATCACTGATGACGTTTCTGTATCGTCTACCGCAAATTGTGCAGTGAGCAGTTCCATATCAACCGTATATACGACGGGGGTTTCGTAATCAGAAATAATCTGCTCTGCTCGCTCTTGGTCAAGAATCGGTTCAGTATCATCGTCGAATTCCAGCCATGCTACGGACGTAGATAGTTGGCCAACAGCAATTCGATTAAAGAAATCATACGTTAAATAGACCGTTCCCGATGCCGTTAACACGACAGCGATAATCGTTGACGTCAAAAACAACATGTTCGCATAATCCTTCAGACGAAATAAAATATTCGTTCGCGTCACAAGGTTTGTGCCGTGGTATAGCGAAGGACGTTTGTATAACCGTTTATACACTGCCACAGTTCCTTGTCGGAACAACAAATACGAACCAAAAACGACAAAAAACAAAATGATCGGTATCAAAAACACAGCCGTCATCATCGTCGCCGTCGCCGCGATCACGTACCCTGCTACGAGCGACAACACCCCGAGAATCGAGAGAACGATCGAAGATTTTGGCATCACCTTCGGCTTTTGAGCATCTCGTAACAAGTCTTGAACAGACAACTTCCGAATTCTATGAAAAGAAAGAAGTGTAAGGGTCTGGAACAGAATGAAGAAGCCTACGGCTGTCAAAACATACGCCGATGGGACGAGTTGAAACTCAATCGGTACATCCATGTTCATCATCGAAGACATGAGCAATAGGAATAGATACGAAAATAACGTTCCAAGAGCAAGCCCTGCCCCGATGGCTAACACAGACGTGATCGTTTGCTCAATATAAATGAGCTTTCTAAGCTGAGATTTGCTCGTACCAAATAATGATAACAGGCCAAACTCTTTAGAACGGGTTTGTAAAAACGCCCGATTCGAGTAGGCGATAAAAAAGATGGAAAACAACACGATAATGACTTGTGCCATTATCATCCCGGTCCGAACGGCGTCAGCGCTACGAATGTCGCCACTCATCACATCCGGATGAAAGATGAATTGTGCATATATAAAGAAGATCGATACGGCGAACACACAACTGAGGAAATACGCCGCGTACCGTTGGGCATTACCAGTAATGTTCCTACGAGCGAGAAGGCGAAGGGTCATGGAAGTCACCTCCAAGTACGGAGAGCGTATCCAAGATTTTTTGATAGAACGTTTGTTGACGTTCGCCTTTGCGAATTTCTGTGAAGAAATGCCCATCCTTAATAAATACGATGCGGTCACAATAGCTCGCAGCCGTTGCATCGTGGGTCACCATTAAGATTGTCGCCTCTTGTTTTTGATTCATCGTGGATAGTGTATCCATCACGTTTCTTGCCGCTTTAGAGTCGAGATTTCCCGTCGGTTCATCAGCAAGCACGAGCGTTGGCTCATGAATAACCGCACGAGCGCAAGCCGTTCGTTGCTGTTGTCCTCCTGAAATCTCAGTCACACGTTTATCGAGAATATCGGTAATGCCAAGTTGTGAAGCGACATTCTCCAACCGTTCGGTCATCGTACGTTTGGAAACACGATCAAGTGCGAGGGGCAACAGTATGTTCTCGCGAACGGTAAGTGTATCCAAAAGGTTAAAGTCTTGGAACACAAATCCAAGTTGCTTTCTCCGAAAAATCGCCAGTTTGTTATCACTTAAGTTTGTTGGGTCTGTACCGCTAATCAACATCGTTCCGGCGGTTGGTTGATCGATGGTGGCAAGTAAGTTCAAAAGCGTCGTTTTTCCGCTACCTGAAGGGCCCATCACACCAACGAATTCACTCTTGTTCACCGTCAGGTCAAAATGGCTAAGCGCTCGATACGATAACCCTTCCTTTTTCGGATAATACGTCTTTCCGAGTCCTTGCACTTGTAAAATCTGCATGCTAGCCTCTCCTTTAGCTGGGATCATATGTGTAGTATAGGAGAGGAGCACACCGCCTCCCATCGATTCTTCTTGCAACGTATCTTACAAACTTGTCACAATGTTTTTGTTTGGAACTCAAGACGCATCGTCGTCCCTTCCCCTTCCGTCGATTCGGCAGTAAGTGAGTGCCCGAGTTTGGAGGCGATCGTCCGTGCCAAATAGAGCCCCATACCTGTCGACTCCGATTCTTTCGACCGTTGTCTCCCGTATAAAAAGGTTCAAATATTCGAGGCGTGTCATGGGCGGGAATGCCAATCCCGTGATCTTGAACGAACAGCGTCGTATTCTCGCCCGCTCTGGATACGTGAAAATGAATTTTGTTTCCTTCGTTTGCATGAGAGTACCGAAGTGCGTTGAGCAGTAGCTGATGTAAGATGACGCGCAGCCACTTTGAATCGCTGTACACCGTCGGTTCATCAGCGACGATCGTGACTTCAGGATAGAGTTTTTTACGAATAAATTGCCGTTTCTCTTCGTTGATCACATCACGCACAATAAGGTGCAAATCAACTTGCTCCGCATGCAGGTCGAGGGAAAAGTGATCAAGGCGAGCGAGGTGGAGCATCAGTTCCAGTCCGTGCCGGAACCGGTCGTTCTCATCGTGGATGTCATTTAATAATTCTTTCACGCTAGCATCGTTAAACTGATTTTTTCCTTCTTGTGTGAGCAATGAAATGACGCTCATCGGTGTTTTCATATGGTGTACCCACTGATTTATAAAGACGTCATGCTGCCGACGTTCGGCGTCATACGTCTCAATCTGCTGCTCGAAGTGATCCTCGGCACGCTGTATCAACGTGAGAAGGTGGGCCGTTTCATTATTAGGCGCTGGCGTGACAGAAAGCTTTCTCGCTTCATCTGAAATGTACGGTTGGTTTTTCATCTTCGCGATTCTTTTTAGCAGTGCCCTTCTTCTCATAAAATCGATGACCAATCCAATAAGCAAGAAAAATGTCGTGAGGACGAGCAAGTAAATCATATTCGTTGCAACACTGTCAGTATCGGCAAAGTAAATGGTGAGAACAGCGACGAGAATAATAAGAAAGCTGTTGCCGTAAAAGAGCAGGATCAAAGGGATTCGGTCATATAAATAATCTCGTATCATCGCACGCCCCCGTTACCAGTTTACATTCAACCGGTAGCCTTGGCCGCGTACCGTTTGAATGGCATCAGTAATACCGATCTCTTGCAGCCGACGACGGACACGATTCACATTGACTGACAGTGTGTTGTCGTCCACAAAATCAACCTCATCCCAAAGTGCTTCAAGCAAATCATCTCGGCTCACAATCCGGTCATGTTGTTCAACTAACCGTGATAAAAGATAGAATTCTTTTTTTGACAATTCAATCCATTGCCCATGGAAACTCACTTCATTCTTCTCCATGAAAATCGTTAGACCTTGAAGTTCTTTCTTGTGCCCATCTTGAGGGTGGGTCGCATATTCTCCGTAGGCGCGCCGCAAAGCGCTTTTAATCTTCGCTGTCACTACATCCAAAGAAAAGGGTTTCGCAATATAATCATCACCACCGTTTTCAATGGCCATCACTTGGTTCATTTCATCGGTACGTGCGGAAATGAAAATTACAGGTACGTTTGATTGCGTGCGAATTTGCCTACACCAATGAAACCCATCAAAATACGGCAAATTAATATCCAAAAGCACGAGGTCAGGGTCCAATTGCCCGAACTCTTGCTTGATGTTGTCCAGCTCTGTTGCCTGGTACACCGTGTACCCATAGCGGCTCAAATGGTCATGCAAAATTCCAGCAATCTTCGCATCATCTTCAATTATGTAAATGGAATACATTTCCACGTCCCCCGTCGTCGTTTTTCTTGTATCGTACCAAATCGACGGAGGACGGGCAAAGGGAGGCAAGTAGGTTAATCAATAATCGATAACAAGTCTTCGTTCGCGGTGCGAAGTATTGGCGCAGCTTCTTGACTTAATGTATAGCTAGATACGGGTGTGGGGTGGAGAACGACGGTTTTAGAGACGATGTTCATTTGTTTCAATTCTTGGAGGCGAGTGGAAAGAATTCGCGGTGTTGCCGGATGGAGCAGTCCGCGAATTTCGTTAAAGCGAGAGCGATGATGATGGATGGCCATAAGAATGGGCCAATTCCATGCTTTTTGTGACAGTGAGCCAACGTTAAGCTGTTGCTCTGAGGCTGAGAGGATGTGTGCGGCTTCTTTCAAAAATCGCCCTTTATCCGTCAACGTGTATTCTGGGAACAACGGGTGATGGCGGTCTTCGGCTCGGATATGATGCAAAACGCCCTCATTAATCAGTGACTGCAAATTGCTACTTAACCGAGATGGCGAGATTTGCAATCGTTTTTGTAAAGGTGAAAAGCGATCGCCTTCGGTACGAATGTGCAGGAGAACCGGGAGCGTCCAACGACCGGAAAGTTGTTTGGAAATTGTGACGATGCGGACTTCGGGTTTCATTCGGCTCCGTTTAATGTTTGTGACAATTCAAGGTCATGACCGTCAGGATCTTTAAACGTAGCAAGTTTAACTAGCCCCGGGATTGTTGTCACGTCACTCGTGAAAGAAATGCCGGTCTCTTTGAGCTTGAGGACTGTTTCTTCAATGTTCGTTACTTCAAAAACCGCAGAAGCTTTTGACGGAATCACGTCGGTGGCTTCTGAAAAGCCAATAAAGCAGTCGGGTGTATTCGTATGAACACTCGCCATACCGTTGTCAGCATCATGAAAATCTAATTCAAAACCTAGACTTTCTGTATAAAACTTGAGTGTTTGTTCCACATTTGTGACGTTATACCAAATTGTAAAGCCAGAAGTAAACATTCATATCCCTCCAAGAGAACGATTTAATATCGAAAGTATATCTAGTATATTTTCGGAAGTCAATAATATTCAGAAAAATTTTAACCCGCATTAATACTAGGTGATTGGTAAATTCATAATCGTATTGTTTGCGTACCTCATATAGAGCAAACAGGAGGTGAATCATATGGGAGACGATTGTCATGCTCGCTTTTGGAATGATTGTGAGGATGGAATCGAAATGAATAACAACTTGATTAATGGGCCAGGAATTGTTGGAACAGGTTCCATTCCGCCAACACCCACCACGCCCACAGTTCCAACCACACCAACTGTACCGACGACACCGCCAGGGGAGTTGAACTTTGGCTCTTTTACAACCGCTTTAGCTTTTGTTGCTACAGGTCTGAATGTTCCTCTGGACACAAATGCAACACTCGTCGGCACAGCGATTAGCCATACACCTGGGGATGAAGAGGTTACGCTTAATGAAGCAGGCACGTATTCGGTGACGTATACAGCATCAGGGTCGAGTACCCTTTCAACCAATCCTGTTCAATTGCAAATTCTTCAAGACGGAGTAACCGTTCCTGGTAGCGTTGCGTCAGGCATTAGCCAGCAACGTTAACAGCCACAGCCAATGTAACCGTGACAGAACCACCTTCGATCATAGTACTGAACACGACAAGTGCCGCCAGATTGACCGATGTCACTGTTGATGTAATCAAAACATCATAATGTTTATGAGGGTGATATGATGGACCGTGAGAGTTGAGAATATGTGTGTAGAATTCCACGTTTACACCGGGTCATTGGTAAAGTCACCTGCTGGCGTTCTGAGTAAGATATACAGAACACGCAGGAGGTGAATGAGATGGGAAACTATTTTAATTCTCGTCATTTTAGACATTGTGAAGATGGCATCGAAATTAATAACAACCTCATTAATGGACCAGGGGTGGTCGGCACAGGTACGATTCCAACGACGCCTACTGTACCGACGACACCACCAGGAGATCTTAGCTTTGGTATTTTTAACACCGTAACAGCAACGGTAGCGGCAGGAGCTAATGTACCACTCGATACGAATACAACACTAATAGGAACAGCAATTAGCCATGCGCCTGGAGACGCGGAGATCGTGCTTAACGAGCCTGGCACGTACTCGATCACGTATACTGCAGTTGCAACAGGCCTTACTGTTGGTGACGCGGTTGGTTTACAAATTTTACAAGATGCCACCTTAATTCCTGGAAGCGCGACAACAGGAACCAGTCCAGCAACATTAACAGGTTCTGCAACCGTTACAGTGACGACGGTTCCATCAGTCGTTGTGCTTAACAATACGAACGACGCGACGTTAACCGATGTTACTGTGAACGTATCAAAAACAGCATAACGAACGGAGAAGTTGGCACTTTCGGGTGTCAGCTTTTTTTGCTTGTGTGTGTGTGGCTCTGTGAAAACATGGTAAAATGGACATCTTCACTGGATAAACCAGCGTATAACGGATGAAAATAAATAGGTAACGTACAATGCTCGTTAGAATAGAAGGACGTGAAATTGTGATTCAAATGGATGGAGCGATTGCCTTTCGCAATGTGAACTATGAAGTCGATGGACGTAATATTATTGAAGACGTGACGGGGACGTTTCATAAAGGTGGAATTACGACGGTAGTCGGTCCGTCAGGTGCAGGGAAATCAACGGCATTTCGTCTTTGCAACGGGCTTCGTTCTGCAACATCTGGAGACATTACTATTGAAGGTATGCACATCCGTGACTACGCGCCGATTGAATTAAGAAGGATCGTAGGAATTGCGTTGCAGCAGGCAACGATGATTACAGGTTCTGTACGGGAGAACCTTGAATTACCTCGAACATTACGAAATATGCACCTAACTCAAGAAGAGGCGGAAGAGTATATTGACGTTGTTGGGTTGGGGAAAGAATATTTGGATCGTGACAGTAAAGACTTGTCCGGTGGGCAAAAACAGAAGTTATCGATCGCGCGAACGCTCGTCAATCGACCGAAAATCTTGTTGCTTGATGAAATAACGTCATCTTTAGACCGCATCTCCACACAAGAGATCGAGGAATTAATTGTACATATTAATCGCAAGTACGAAACGACCGTCATTTGGATTACCCATCATTTAGAACAAGCGATGCGTATAGGCACACACGCTTGGGTCATGATGGATGGAACGTTAATTGAGTCTGGAACGACCGAAGTATTAAAAAATCCAACCGATGAGCGTGTACGGCAATTCATTAAAGGAGAAGTGGAATGAGTTATACTGCATTAGCAATTGCACTCATCTTCGTTGCCATTCCTCTCGTGCTTTCCAAAACGTTAAAACTTGGGTTAGAACGAGACACAATTATTGCGACGGTGCGCTCAATCATTCAATTATTACTTGTTGGCTTTGTTTTGCAGTTCGTGTTTGATGCAGAAAATGTTGTTTATATGGTGCTCATGATTATTCTCATGATCGCGGCAGCTACGGAAAATGCGCGAAAAAAAGGAAAGAACATACCGGGCATTACGTGGAAATTGGTCGTGACATTTGTTTTTGTCGAAGTGTTAACACAAGGCATC
This sequence comes from Geomicrobium sp. JCM 19037, assembly GCF_000698105.1. Lineage (NCBI taxonomy): Bacteria > Bacillati > Bacillota > Bacilli > Caryophanales > Geomicrobium > Geomicrobium sp. JCM 19037. The sequence goes on from NZ_BAWZ01000037.1 coordinate 44,918, forward strand.
TTACTCGGTCTCGGAATTATTCCACCGACCGCCCAATACATTATTCCCATTAGTGGCATGGTAATCGGAAACTCGATGGTGCTTAGTATTTTATTTCTAAATCGCTTTACTGCAGAAATGTCGTCTAGGCGCGATGAAACAGAATTGATTCTCTCATTAGGCGGTTCAGCCAAGCAGGCGGTGCACCGGCCATTAATGACGTCAATTAAAGCGAGTGTCATTCCAACAATTGAAACACAGAAAACGATCGGTCTCGTGCAATTACCAGGCATGATGAGCGGTCAAATCATTGCCGGCGCCGACCCTGTACAAGCCGTTTTATTCCAACTTCTTGTGCTCTTCTTACTCCTCACAACAGCGGTCATTACGAGCATCATGCTCGGCTACTTCTCCTACCCGACACTTTTCAATGAGCGGGTACAAATGATTGAATAGCAGGTCTTGTACAGAGCCGTGGGGTCGCTGAATTTTTGGCGAAGGTGAGATCCATATCGCCGACCCCTCATATATTCCAATTAGGTTTGTGCAAAGAAACCAAACGAACCTTTGGCGCACCTTACGTTTGCATCGTGAGACCTTCATGTTCAAGCTGTCCCCCGTAGAGAGTCCTATGTGGGGATTTAGATATTAAAAATGAATGATTAACATGAAAATCCCCACATGAAAGGCATGAAACCCCACGTAAAGTCTTTTATGAGGGTTTCATGCCAGATTTACATGTAAATCCGCAAAAATCCCCTCATACAACAAAAACGAGACCCGCTCGGGTCTCGTTTTTATGTTTTATAATCCGAATACAACAGGCATCCAGTAG